>JBGPWJ010000239.1:0-4154 GCA_041492115.1 Gammaproteobacteria bacterium | reverse complement strand
CGTTGTCCTGCGTGATTATCGATAAACTCCCGTTCGCCTCGCCCGGCGATCCGATCCTGCAAGCGCGCCTCGAAGCACTGCGCGAACGCGGCGGCAATCCGTTCATGGATTTCCAATTGCCCGCTGCCGTGATCGCGCTCAAGCAGGGCGCGGGCCGATTGATCCGCGATGTCACCGACAGCGGCGTGCTGATGCTGTGCGACCCGCGGTTGCTCAATAAGCCTTATGGGCGATTGTTTCTCGGTAGCTTGCCGGCTATGCCGCGCAGTCGTAAGCTGGATGATGTGGAAAGTTTCTTCGCTCGCTTGTCCGCCGGACAAGCGCCGCATGCGGACACGGATGCCGATAGCGTGACGCGTGCCGATCAAATGTAGGGCGCGTGCCACGCGCCAATAAGAAGCTATGGTTGTCAATTGCGAAGCGAGGGGGCTAGGTTGGAATAAGGGGGACTTTCAAGTAATCTTGAACTCCATCGCACCGACTTCTCTCGCCTCCCAAGCTTATCGTAGGTTACATGATGCGTCGCCTCTTCCATAAAACTCTGGACGTGATGGAGTCAGCATTCCGGCGCTTGGAGTCGCAGGTTCCCCCGCCACAGCGCCGCCCTTGGAGTGACGAGTTTGTCCTGCGCTACGTTGAGCAAACAATTGAACAGGCACTTATCCAGAAACTTGCACGAGTTGTAAGCGGCCTGCGGGCAGTTGACATTCTCCTTTACCACGGCCACGTCCAAGAACAAGGTGTCCTTCATCGGACCCTTGATGAACTGAATGAAGACGTGATGTTCCTTGTCGCGGCAATCACAAATGACTGCGTTACTGACCTTCACGCACGTTACCTCATGGCTTTTTGGGCAGAGGAGTTTGACGTGCCCGAGGACCCGGTTGCGTCAACGCAGAAGCGCGATACACCGCAGCGAAAGAAGATTCGCGCATACATCACCCGTGTACTGGGCAAAGGCATAGAACCATCGAGGCACGCTGCTGTAGGGGAAACAATCGGAAAGACCTACTCTGGGTTCGTACACGGAGCATCGCCTCACATAATGGACATGTGTGGCGGAGACCCTCCGAGGTTTCATCTTTCAGGAATGAGCGGTACTGTGCGGATTAACGAATACGCGGACGACGCATGGAATTACTTCTACAGGTCGCTGCTTTCGGTGATGGCCGTGGCAAAAGCGTTCGGCGACAAGGAGCTTGTGGATGCGCTCTATCAGTACAAAGCTAAGTTCGAGGAAGAGTCCGGCAAGGACTTCGATAGTGAATCTCGAATTGCAACCTAGCTTGTCGTTCGAGGCAGTCGCATGTGCTGGCGCCGCTGCGCTTTGCCAGTGCGCCGAGATAAACCCAGTCATTGTGAATGTTCTGAATCTACCGAGTTGAGGCCTTAGTGGATGCAACTCGGGGCTACATTGTCGCGCAAACTCTGCCAACTAAGGCCTGAGTTTCTACAATTAACGACTGCATAGACCCGCTATAGCGCGATGGGTTACGCTTCACGTAATCGATTGCGCACGGTTGGAATAATGACCATCAAAATTCTCGCCATTGACACATCCACCGAGGCCTGCTCTGCGGCGCTGCTCTGTGATGGACAGATGCATGAGCGTTATCAACTCGCGCCGCGCGAGCATGGCCGGCTGATTCTGAAAATGATCGATGAAGTTCTCTCCGACGCCGGACTGTCGCTCAAGCAACTCGATGCGCTGGCCTTTGGCCGCGGGCCGGGGGCGTTCACCGGTGTACGCATCGCCACCGGTGTCATCCAAGGTCTGGCTTTCGGTGCTGATCTTCCTGTGGTGCCGGTGTCGTCGCTGGCGGCGTTGGCGCAGGGCGCGGCGCGTCAGCATGGCGCGACGCGCGTGCTGGCGGCGCTGGATGCGCGCATGGGGGAAATCTATTGGGGTGTGTATCAGAGCGATGCCGCCGGGCTGATGGTCGAGGTCGAAGTCGAGCGCGTCTGTCCCGCGCAGATGATCGAGACGCCGGCGGGCATGGGCTGGTTCGGTGTTGGCAGCGGCTTCGCCGCTTATGCGGAAATATTGCGCGAGCGTCTCGGCGCGGCGCTGGCGGGTTGCGCGCCCGACGCTTATCCGCAGGCGCGCGATGTTGCCGTGCTCGGTGCCGCTGCTTTTGCGCGCGGCGAGGCTGTCAGTGCCGAACAGGCCCTGCCGGTGTATCTGCGCGATAACGTGGTGCAGACGCGCGCGTCGTCAGCCGATCGCACATGACGCGTCCCGTCACGCCACTGCTCACCGTCGACATCATCATCGAGATGATCGACCGCCCCGAACGTCCCATCGTGTTGATTGAACGCCGCTACCCGCCACCGGGCTGGGCCCTGCCGGGCGGCTTCGTCGATGTCGGCGAGACGTTGGAGCAGGCGGCGCGGCGCGAAGCCAAGGAAGAAACCGGTTTGGATGTGACGCTGACTGCGCTGCTCGGTTGTTACTCCGATCCGGCGCGTGATGCGCGCGGTCATACCGCGAGTGCTGTGTACATCGCCACGGCCAGCGGTGTGCCGCAGGCGTTGGATGATGCGCGTGCCGTTGCCTTACATGATCCGGCCGCGCCGCCCGTATTGGCATTCGATCATGCGCTCATTCTGGCGGATTATCTGCGTTACCGTGCGACGGGGCAGTGCGCACCGTTGCGGTGAGGTTGCTAAGAGCACCTAACAAAATGAATCTGGCGAAACCCGGTATTAACCGGTTTCGATGCCATTGATACCCTCACCCTGGCCCTCTCCCGGAGGGAGAGGGGACTCATTCTGTTAGATGCTCGAAGTTCATTCGCTCAAGTGCAACGCCAGGATATGCGTAGAGTGGATTAGGCGAGTGGCGCTGCAAACACCACGGCGAGAATGAAGCGGCTGGCGCCGCTGTTGGTGGGTTACGCGGCGGAGCCGCTAACCCACCCTACATTTTACGCCGCGACGTATACCGTGATTTGCTGGCCGGGCATGAGGGTGTGACGCTTCGGCAGTTCGTTCCAGCGTAGCAGGTCAGCGACGCTGACGTTGAAGCGTCGTGAGATCAGCGCCAGTGTCTCGCCGCGCTTGATCTTGTAATGAATCGGTTTGAGTCCGGACTGCGTGGTTGCGATCCGGGTAGGTGTCTTGGCAGTGCCTTGCAATACCAGTCGCTGGCCGAGCCGCAGCGCGGCGCCGGGTTTCAGGTTGTTCAGGCGCGCCAGTGTCGCCGCGGTCAGCTTATGACGGCGCGCGATCGACGATAAGGTCTCGCCCTTGGCGACGCTATGCGTCTGCTGTGTTGCCGCACTGGCTACGACAGGTTCCTGGGGCAGGCGCGAATTCGGTACCAGCGGATTGCTGCGCTGTTCACCGCGCGGGATCATGATCGTGTCGCCGACCTTGACGTGGTTGCCCGGCAGTTTGTTGAGCGTGCGCAGCAAGCTGGTATTGGTGTTGTAGTCACGGGCGATCTTCACCAGTGTTTCGCCTTCGCATACCGGGTGTGAGATCCAGCGCGTGCGCTGCGTCTGCGACAGATCCGCGAGCCGTTCGGTGAAGGCCTGCTCGCGATCCACCGGCAGCAGCAACTGATGCGGGCCATTGGGATCGGTGGTCATGCGGTTGAAGCCCGGGTTCAGACGGCAGAGATCTTCGAGCGGCATATTGGCAAGATTGGCGGCGACATCGAGATCGATCTGCGAACCGACATTGACGTTGGCCAGCGCGGGTTGGTTGGCGATACTGCGCAGGCTGACGCCGTAACGTTCCGGTTCTTCGATCAGGGCGCTGAAGGCGAGCAGTCGCGGCACGTAGTCTTCGGTCTGCTCGGGCAGGTCGAGATGCCAGAAGTCGATTGGCCGGCCGGCGCTGAGGTTCTTGTCGATGGCGCGCTGCACGGTGCCTTCGCCGCAGTTGTAGGCGGCGATGGCGACCAGCCAGTCGCCGTTGAACTGCCTGTGCAGTTTTTCGAGATAATCGAGCGCGGCCTGTGTCGAGGCGAGGATGTCGCGGCGGCCGTCGTACCACCAGTTCTGCTTCAGACCGAAGTTGCGGCCGGTGCCGGGGATGAACTGCCAGAGACCCGCGGCGTGGCTCGGCGAGTAGGCCATGGGCTGATAGGAGCTCTCGATCACCGGCAGCAGAGCCAGTTCGGTCGGCATGTGGCGCTGTTCGATCTG
>JBGPWJ010000106.1:0-8608 GCA_041492115.1 Gammaproteobacteria bacterium | reverse complement strand
TGGTTGTCTATTTCTCCGGAGGAACCATCGGAGTCGTAGATAACTGCGGGTGCTCTAGTGCATATGTGCGGTTGGTGCGTGCAGGTCCGTGATTGATTTTGGCTTTTCTTTGGAGCGTGTTGGGCTGTTCAAACAAACGGGGCCAGCTCTCTTTTACCGTCGGTTCGGAGCCCTCCTGCCGGAGTTCACGATGAAGTTTTCGATGGCTTTGCTACTCGTGACACTCCTTGGGACAGCTCCTCTTACTGCTCAGGGGATACCTCATGGCTATCTTAACGAGATGCCGGATCCCGCCCGTGTCTTAGCTGACATTCATGGGTCGGACAGCCTCGACACCGCCGCACGCCAAAGAGTTGCCTTGGAAATTCTCTCCAGCATAGTTGAAGAGTTTGCGCGCCACGAAGGTCTTAACTTGAGGCTGACGCCGGAAGAGATGGAACTCAACGGTCGATATAGACGGGCTTCCGGTGAAATCATCTCGGCAACGTACCACACCCTTGACCCCAATGATCAGCAAAAGAATGACGCAAACTCACCGCGTGCGGAATGGAATCAACTTTGCAATCAATATCGGAGAAACGAGACTTTCATTCGGAAATTGCTCGAACGCTATTTATCACCCCGCAACCGCGACCGCTATTTGGAAATTCTCCGTCCGTACCTGGTTTCTTATCACGCAGCCCAAGCTGCACAAAAAGCACAGCAGGACAAAGTGGTACCTGCGGCGGCTTGTTGCACGGCTCTGCCCGCCGGTAGCAGTTCCGGCATATGGCTCGACTTCGGGGCCATCGCGCTGCTGTTGTTCGCATTCGGGTTGGTGCGAGAAACACGCCCATTTGGTCTTGATGATTCAGATCCATTTACGATCCGCTCGGGCTGGAGCACTTACAAGGTGTACTCGAGCACCGGCACGGTGTTTAGCCCGACCAAGTCCCGGGTAGTGAGAACAAGCGTGAGTGGTGGGGGTTCCCAGCCAGTATCGACCTCGACAAGTACATCCATTTACGATCAATTCTTCATTCGCGAGGCTGACGGTTCCGAGCGTCCGGTCCAATTGACGAACGTGAACGTCGCCCTGAGGGAGGGTCACCAGGTGTCGGCAGTCTGGGCCATTGGGAAAGGTAAAAAGAGCGGGTCCTATTTGTTGTTCCGCAATCATTCAACACGGAATGTCGATTTAATCAATGGAGTCCTTGAGAGCATGATGAGGCCCTCCAGATGGCTCGTGCTGCCCTTGCTACTGCTATCGCTGGTGTTCGCTTTTAATTTTCTACCCTTTAATACATGCCTGTGGTGTTTTTTTCGCAACAACTCCATGTCGCAGATGCCCTGGAAGCTAGAAACCCAACAGCAGAGGGTGGAAGCCGAGGTCGTTTGGAACGACCTGCCGTGGACAACCATCGGGCTGCTGCTTGCGACCGTCCTGGCTGTGCTTGTGGGGTTTTCCATCGCCACGGCCATCATCAGGAACCTGCGTGTTCGCCGGCTTAAGCGCCAGATGACCGACAAGTTGCTGCCCATCCTCGACCAGCGCGCCCCATGAGGGGCTTAAGAGGTTTCTAAGTAACATCAAACCAAAAGTTGCATTCTAGGCTAACACACGAGAAGCTAATGTGTATACACGTAAGGAAAACGATGATGATTAAAGTTGCAACTTCAATTGTTCCAGTGCTGATGGCAATTGCAACCACCTGCTTTGCTATCCCCGCTGCTCACGCGGCAAGCGTCGTCACCCCAAACGCCAAACCGAACGCTAAGCAGACCGCTGCCGCTGAGCAGGCGCTACGCACTGACGATCGCGGGATGACATATACGGTCGGTACGGCCGATCTCAACGGTGATGGCAGGCCGGACCTCATCGCACAGTTCGGCAGCAGCCTTTATTGTGGAACGACCGGATGCAGCGGCTTTGTCGTGCTGGCAACCGCACACGGTTATGCATCGCATGCCATCGATCTGCCCAATTTCCAGGAAAAGTTCACTGTTCTGGACCAGAGGCATCACGGTATGCACGACTTGCGGTTCGACGGTGCGGACTACGTTTTCAAATGGAATGGCAAGGCTTATCAATAAAGGCGCAGAACTAGTCCCGTTTATTTTAAAAATGCAGCGTAACTACATAAGTAGAACTTATCCGATGAACGTCCGTTGTCGTGGTGGCGAATGTCCGTACTCGGTAGTGCGCGACTGACCGAAATTGGCCGAGGCTGTGTAAAAACTCCAAATCATCTCGAAAGCGGGGGTCTCAAAACCATTGCCTCATATGAGATCGTTGCTCAGAGCGAATCTGGTGAGGTCGCCTCATCGAGTGCCTATTAAAAACTTTTGTTTTTACACAGCCTGGACCCGTTGCGGTCGTTCGCGACGAGACGCAGAATCTCCAGAAACCGGTCATTCACAAATTATAGTTTCGGGACGAATCATGCCCAATACAGGCAGCGATTCCACGTATCCCGCTATTAAGATGACCGGGCCATCTCTCACAGTGGTTTTCATTGATTAATTGGAAACATTATATGTGGATGCGGTTTTATGGAATATTAAGTTTATTAATCGCAACTATTTGTATTGTAGGCTGCGCTGAATCTAGTTTTGAACTGGCGCCTGAGTCACGGTTACCAAAATGGTTTTCGGTCCCTGATGGGATGTTGCGAAGCAATTTGAAAGTGACAATGGATTATTACACTGATGGAGATGTTATCTTTATTCTTTACAGTAGGAATAGCATTTTTAGATTGGAAAAAGTTAAGGGGATCACTCGCAAAGGTGGTCCAATTAAACTTAAAAGCGCACCTGCTGGGTTTGTAGAAGGTCGGCCAGTATATGAAGTTATAACAGTTAATGGCGTGACCGATATTATTGAGCACCGCGTGAAGGGCCCAATTTTTCACGTTACTGATGACCCGGCAATTTGGGAAGAACTTAGGGTAAAACAGAAATAGCTGTAGCGTGGGATGTCCTTTCCTAGCATTCGTGACTGGCAAGTTTTTGCCGAACTCGGCCGTTCGTCAGCGGCTGATGGAAACCCAGTAGGGTGCCCAGGATTGTTTACGGACGATTAGCCCGTTTTTTTCAGCGGCGGGATCTTTTCGTGATTCTGCATCGAGTGCCAGAGGTCCCAATCCCGCTGCAAATTCATCCAAAGCTCGGGGCCGGTCTTGAGTGCGTCGCCGAGGACAAGCGCGGATTCGGCCGTGATGCCGCGGCGTCCGTTTATGATCTCGTTGAGGCGCGCGTAGGTCCAGCCGACGTGTTCGGCGAATCGCTTCTGGGTGACGCCACCTGGTTCCAGGAACTCCTTCAGCAGCATCTCGCCGGGGTGTGTCGGGGGGCGTTTCTTCGGCAGCATGGCATCACCTGTGATAATCGACGATTTCAACATCAAGAGCATCGGCACCCGTCCAACGGAAAATGATTCTCCACTGATCGTTGATACGCAGACTCCAGTAGCTGCCCAGGTCTCCGCGCAGTTTCTCGAGCCGGTTACCTGGGGCCTCTTTCAGAATCTCGATCCTTGTCGCGGCATTGATCTGGTCGAGCAACCGTCGCGCTTTGGGACGCAGTTCCGATGGCAACTTTCGGGCATGACGACTGTTGATACCGTCGTAGATATCCTGGGTAGTCTTGCCCGCGATGTTCCGTATCATGGCATGGTAAATTATATCGGTATTCGATATATACGGCAAGCCGAGTCTTGGTGGGTTTCGCAATAAACGCCAACCCACCCTAACATTCCGGTTTAAGTAAGTGCCATTCTCCCTGAACTGCTAAACTCCCCGCCATGCACCGCCTCTTCCATCCCGGTATCGCCAGCGCTTTGCTCGCGGCGTTGTTGTTCGGCGCCAGCACGCCGCTCGCCAAACTGCTGATCGGCCATATGGCGCCCGTCGTGCTCGCCGGCTTGTTGTATCTCGGCTCCGGCATCGGTTTGCTGACGTGGTTCATGACGCGGCGCGTCACCTTGCGCAAGGGCACGCACGACGCCCATCTGACGCGCGGCGATCTGCCATGGCTGGTTGGCGCCATCGCCTGCGGCGGCGTACTCGGACCGTTGCTGCTCATGATCGGCCTGGCGCGTACCTCGGCGGCCAGTGCCTCGCTGTTGCTCAACCTGGAAGGTGTGTTCACGGCACTGATCGCCTGGTTCGCGTTCCACGAGAATGTCGATCGGCGCATCGCCTTCGGTATGGCGCTGATCACGGGCGGCGGTCTGACACTCTCCTGGGGCGGCCAACCCGACATGGTGCAGTGGCTTGGCCCGGCGGCCGTGATCGGCGCCTGTCTGTGCTGGGCACTCGACAACAATCTCACGCGCCGGATCTCCGCCGCGGATGCCGCGCAGATCGCCGGCATCAAGGGTCTGGTGGCGGGTCTGGTAAATCTCGGCATCGCCTACAGTCTGGGCAACACCTTTCCCGGCAGCGCGCTGGTGTTCAGCGCCGCATTGGTCGGACTGCTCGGCTACGGCGTCAGCCTGATGCTGTTCATTGTGGCGCTGCGTCATGTCGGCGCCGCGCGTACCGGTGCCTATTTTTCCCTGGCGCCGTTCTGCGGCGCGGCGCTGGCATTGATACTGTTGCACGAACCTGTCGGCGCGACGTTCTGGCTCGCCGCACTGCTTATGGCTGCAGGCATAGCGCTGCACCTCAGCGAGCATCACGCGCATCCGCACAGCCACGAACCGCTCGCGCACAGTCATTCTCATACGCATGACGCGCACCACCAGCATGCGCATGCGAGCGATTACGATGGGCATGAGCCGCACACGCATTTTCACGTCCATGCGCCACTCCTGCACAGCCACCCGCACTATCCCGACATCCACCACCGCCATACTCATTCGTGACTACGGCGCAACGCGCCTATAAAAAACTCCGGGCATGCGTTAGGCTAGGCACATGAACCCCACGCCAGGTCCACGATGACCGAGCTGAACCCCATCGGTACGATCAAACCCGCGGACCTGCCGGCGCCGCCACAGGAGGCGATCCGCGTACTGCGCGCCTGCGCCGATCAGGCGGTCACCAGTGCGCAGCTCGCCAAGCTGGTCACCAACGACTCGGTGCTCACCGCCGAACTGCTGCGCATCGTCAACTCGGCATTCTTCGGCATCACCGGCGGCGTGCGCACGGCGGCGCATGCGGTGACGGTGCTGGGTCAGCGCGCGCTGCGCAATCTGGTGCTGTGCATTTCGATCCGCGACGCGCTGCGCCCGGAGGCCATGCCCGGCTTCGATGTGCTCGGCTACTGGGAAGATGCGCTGCGGCGTGCGGTGGCGGCACGGCGCCTGGCCGAGACACTGCGGATCGACAAGCCCGATGAACTGTTCACCGCCGGTCTGCTCCAGGATTTCGGCCTGCTGGCCATGTTCTACGCGCGTCCGCAGCACATCCCGCGTTGGCCGGACTTCCGCGCGGCCGATCCGCAAGCGCGCTACCAACTGGAACAGCAGCACTTCGGGATCACGCACGATCAGGTCGGTGCCATGCTGGCGCAGGCCTGGGCGTTGCCGGACGAACTGCACGCGGCGCTGGCTTATCATCACACCGCAACGACCGAAGATCTGCCGGCAACGCAACAACGGCTGTGCGCGGTGTGTCTGGGTGCGGACTGGATGGCGGCGGTGTACAGCGCGGCTGACAAGCGCACGACGCTGACGCGCTGCCGCGAAGTACTGGCGGAACATTTCACGCTCGACAGCGACACCGTGGCGCGCCTGCTGGAGCACATCTCCCTCGACGTCAGCGAAGCGGCGGTCGCGCTGGGTTTTCAGATCAAGGATCAGTCCGCCTTCGAGGATATTCTGCGCGAAGCCAATCTGCGCCTGGTCGAAGAGAACCTCAGCTACCAGGAACTCACCTGGCGCCTGGAGCAGACACTCGCGGAACGCGACCGCTTGGCCGCCGAGCTGCAGAAGGATCTGGAACTGGCGCGCGAGATTCAGCGCAGCCTGCTGCCCAAAGATGCGCCGCACATACCTGCCATCACCGGCATCAACATCCCGGCCCGCGAAGTGTCGGGGGATTTCTACGATTATTTCGCGCTGCCCGACGGGCGCATCTATTTCAATCTCGCCGATGTCTCCGGCAAGGGCATGAACGCCGCGCTGCTCATGGCCAAGACCAGCGGCCTGTTCCATTGCCTGGGCAAGGCGCTGCACGATCCTGGCAAGCTGCTCGCCTATATCAACAACGAGATCTGCGAGACCGCGATACGCGGCATGTTCATCACACTGATCGCCGGACTGTATGACCCGCGCAGCGGCCGCATCCGGCTGGCCAATGCCGGGCATCTGCCGGCGCTGTATCGCAGCCGTAATGGCCAGTTCCGGGATTACCCCGCGCAGGCGCCGCCGCTCGGCATCCTGCCGGACACGCGCTTCCCGGAAAATGAGCTGATACTCGACGGCGGCAGTCTGTATCTGTTCAGTGACGGCCTCACCGAGGCCGTGCAGGCCGACCGCAGCCGCCTGGAGCTGGCGGGACTGATGCAACTGATCTCGCGCCACACCAACCTGCTGCCGGCAGCGCGCCTCGCGGCGCTGGTCAGCGACGCGCGCCAGGCGACGCCGGTATTGCACGATGACATCACCGCGTTGCTCATCGAGCAGCCGGCGGCATGAATGCAGTGACGACGCTGCTGGCTGAACTGCGTTTTCCGGCGCGCGCCGAACACCTCCGGGAGCTGCGCGCGGCGGTACGGACAGCGGCGCAGCAATGCGGCTGCGACCAGCCACTCACGGAACAATTGACGCTGGCTGTCAACGAAGCCGCCATGAATATCATCCAGCATGGCTATCGTGAGACGCCAATAGGTGAAATCATCCTTGAAATACACAATAATGGCACCGAGCTGGTATTCCGACTGCTGGATTTCGCCGCGCCGGTGGACAGCAATGCGCTGCGGCCGCGCGATCTCGACGAGGTCCGACCCGGCGGACTGGGACTGCACCTGATCCGCACAGTGATGGACACTGTGGAATATCTGCCGCCGCCACCGGGCGTCGGCAATCTGTTGCAGCTCCGCAAGCGCATCGCGTGATGCGCGCGGGTACTTCCAACAACACCAATAAACCCTCTGGGTTGAGCAGGACACGGATTTGGAATATCAGGTAGTCAACCAGGGCAAGGTCGACGTCGTCATGCTAAGCGGCGACATCGATCTGTACTACACACCGGATGCGCGCCGTACCGTCTTGCAGTGCCTGAACGATAAGCGTGGCGTGCTGGTCGATCTGTCCGCGGTGACCTATATCGACAGTTCCGGCATCGCCTGCCTGGTGGAGGGTTATCAGACCGCCAAGCAGCGCCAACTCAGCTTCGGCTTGATCGGGGTGAGTGAGAATGCGATGAATGTGCTGCGCCTGACCCGCCTCGACCAGGTATTCCCGATCCACGATTCCCTGGCAGCCGCGCTGCGACATGGCGGCTGAACCCGCGCGCCACGGCTTGTACCGCTGCACGGATGCGGTGGGTCGCATCACGGTGGCGGCCGTGTCGCAGATCGGTTATGCCTGCGCACTGTTCTTCGAATCGCTGTACTGGTTGTTCGCCGGACCGCGACGACGCCAGCCTGTGAGTCTGTCCGCCACGGCGCTGGAGATGATGAAGATCGGCGTGCAGGCCATCCCCATCACCGCCATCCTGTCGCTCAGCGTCGGCATCATGATCGCGATCCAGGGGATCTACACCCTCCGCGACTTCGGCGCCGAAGCACGCGTGGTGGACGCCATCGCCATGTCCATCACGCGCGAGTTCGGCGCGCTGATCACCGCCTTCCTGGTCGCCGGCCGCTCCGGTTCAGCGATCACCGCGCAGCTCGGCTCGATGCGCATCTCCCAGGAGATCGACGCCTTGCAGGTGATGGGCATCAACCCGGTGCGCTATCTGGTCGCGCCACTGCTCATCGCCATGCTGGTCATGCTGCCGTGCCTGACAGTGCTCGCGGATGTCATGGGTATACTGGGCGGCGGCTTGTTTTGCGGCTACGAACTCAATATGGATATCCAAAGCTACATACAGCGCTCACTCGACGTCCTGAATGCGAATGACATCACCCAGGGTCTGCTCAAGAGCGCGGTATTCGCCGTGCTCATCACCCTGGTCGGCGTCATCAACGGCTTCGCGGTGACGGGCGGCGCCTCCGGTGTCGGCAAGGCCACTACCCACTCGGTGGTCGCCGCGATCAGCGCCATCATCATCGCCGACATGATCTTCACGTTTTTCCTCAACCGTTGAGCATGTCCACACAAACCAGCCCAGTGGCACCGGTGATCGAGGTACGCGACCTCGTTACGCACTACGGCACGCGCCAGATTCTGCACGGCATCAATCTCACGGTGCAGCCCGGCGAGATCATGGTGATCATGGGCAGCAGCGGCTCGGGCAAAACCACGCTGCTCAACCATATGCTGGGACTGAGCCGACCCAGTTCGGGACAGATACTGCTGCTCGGCCACGACATCGGCGTTATGTCGGGTTCGGAACTCAACGATTTGCGCAAGCAGATCGGCGTGACGTTTCAGGGCGGCGCGCTGTTTTCCTCGATGACCGTCGGCGAGAATGTGCAACTGCCGCTGCGCGAACATACTCAGCTCGATGAGAACACC
>JBGPWJ010000257.1:0-3793 GCA_041492115.1 Gammaproteobacteria bacterium | reverse complement strand
GCGCGCTGGTGCTGTTCACGCTGACGCTGTACACACTGCACGCGTTGCGACTGCGGTGAATGAAACCGGGATCGAAAAAGATGCAGACGATTGTCCGCGCAAAAAAACAAAGGGCGACCCGAAGGCCGCCCTTTGCGGGGTGACGCGTCAGTTGCAGCTTACGGCTTCATGCTGCTGAAATACGCCGCCAGATTTTCGATGTCGGCATCGCTCAGCGGCTTGGCCATCGGCGTCATCATCGGGTTGTTGTTGCGCGCGCCAGACTTCCAATCCTGCATCTGCTTGATGAGATACTTGTCCTTCTGGCCGGCCAGATTCGGCCACAGCGGGTTGGCGCTGACGCCATTGGGTCCATGACAACCGGCGCATACCGCGGCTTTGGTCTTGCCGGCTGCGGCGTCGGCGGCTTGCGCCAAGCCCTGCACACCCGCCAGAGCAACAGCCATAACCAGCACGATGGTCTTCTTCATAATCGGTCTCTCCTGTAGAAAAACATGAAAAAATTCGTAGCGCGACAGACTGCTCGCCAGCGGCTCCACAGCTGCCGCCACTGTACCCAACACCCGGGGGACACCACTTTGACCCACATCAAGTCAGGGGGCGCTATCTTCGCAAAGCCGCCCACCATTGTAAATCCACTGACACAAACGTTAACGTAGCGCTTCGTAGATCCTCTTCAAACCGGATAGTTCCTCTGTGGATAGCCACCCTCTCAGCATCGCCTTCACCCTCGGGCTGTTCAGCACCCTGCATTGCCTGGGTATGTGTGGGGGCATCATCGGTGCGCTGACACTCAGCCTGCCACCCGAGGTGCGTGCCACGCGCTGGCGCCTGTTGAGTTATGTCGGCGCCTACAATATCGGCCGCATCATCAGCTATTCCCTGGCCGGCGCGGTGTTCGGTGCCTTCGGCCAGCGCCTGTTTCATGCGCTCAGTCCGATTTATGGTCATCTTCTGCTGCAAGGGTTGGCGGCCCTGGTGCTGGTGAGTATCGGCCTGTATCTGGCCGGCTGGTTCCCGCGTTTCGCCCGCATCGAGGCGCTGGGCGCGCCGCTCTGGCGGCGGCTCGAACCGCTGGGCCGGCGACTGCTACCGGTGCGCTCGCCGGCTTACGCCCTGCTGTTCGGCACCATCTGGGGCTGGCTCCCCTGCGGCTTGGTATATTCGGCATTGCTCTGGACCACCACCACGGGCGGGGGGGGCCTGACCGGTGCGCTGACCATGCTGGCCTTCGGCGCCGGCACACTGCCCGGCGTGATGAGCGCCGGCGTCTTCACCGGTTGGCTGACGCGCGTGACGCGCCTGCCCTATGTGCGCCAGGTTGTGGGGCTGGCGCTGATCGGGCTGGCCGTGATCAGCCTCTGGCTGGCCGCGCATGCACCCGCCGATCACAGCGCCCACTTGCTGCTGCATCACAGCACAATGCCCGGACCGGCACCTTGACTACTCCATACGCGACCCTTGACCTCAATCAACGCCCTGCTTGCCGGTGTCGACTAGGGTGCCAGTCTCATGCGTCATGATCATCAAGACCTGAATCGGTACAATGCCGACAATCATGCTTCACCACCGGGAACAACACATGACTGCCTTCGCACAAATTCTCACCGACAGCCCTGAACTGCATGCCGTGCTGCGCGCCGCCCAGGTGGTCGCCGCCGCCGATGTCAATGTCCTGATCCTCGGTGAGAGCGGTACCGGCAAGGAGTTGCTGGCGCGCGCCCTGCACCGGGCCAGCCGCCGCGCGACGCGCCCGTTCGTGGCCTTGAACTGCGCGGCGCTGCCCGAGACGCTGGCCGAGTCATTGCTGTTCGGTCACAGCCGCGGCGCCTTCAGCGGCGCGACCCAAGATCACATCGGCCAGATCCAGGCCGCCGACGGCGGTACGCTGCTGCTCGATGAAGTCGGTGAACTGCCGCTGGCCTTGCAGGCCAAACTGCTGCGTTTTCTGGAGTCGGGCGAATATCACCCGGTCGGCCAGACCAGCGCCCGCCGCGCCGATGTGCGAGTGCTGGCAGCCACCCACCGCGACCTCGCCGCGATGCTGCGCGACGGCAGTTTCCGCGCCGACCTGTATTACCGTCTGCATGTCGTGCCGCTGGAACTGCCGGCGTTGCGCGCGCGGCGCGGCGACATCGCCTTGCTATTGGAACACTTCACCGCACAGCTGTCCGCACAGCATGAACTGCCCGCGCCGCGTTACAGTGCCGCAGCACTGGCGCGGCTGCGCGAACACACCTGGCCGGGCAATGTGCGCGAACTGCGCAATTTCTGCGAGCGCATGCTGATCCTGTGCGGCGGCCGCGACATCGGACCGGCCAACCTACCGCAGGAAATCCGTACACCGCAGACTAGCGCGGACAGTTCCGCGCTGCCGTTCCGTTTTCCGGAACAGGGTCTGCAACTGGAAGACCTGGAACAATCGCTGATCCGTGAAGCATTGCACAACGCCCGTGGTAATCGCAGCCGGGCCGCGCGCCTGTTGGGATTGACGCGTGACACGCTGCTCTACCGGATCAAGAAATACGCCATCGTGGCGTGAAGCTGTACCGCGCAGCGCAGCGCATCTGAATTTCACCTCACCCTTCACCCACACTGAGCGCCCCACGAAGTTTCGTCCCATATACCTCTGCGCCTCTGCAGCGTAACGCCACTACAATCCGGCGCTGACTAAAACCGCTGTCGCCAGCCGATTACGGCACTCCATTCCGGCGTCAGTTGCGTGCCGTTGACGTACTGATACAGCGGCACTTGCACGAAACCATAGATGCGTCCGGACGCGCTGGTGGCAACGCTCAGACCCGGACTCAGAGACAGCATGCGACTGCCGGAGTCCTCAGGCTCGGCGGCGGCACCATGGTCGTGGCCGCGATCATGGGCATTAAGCTGCAGCAATGCATTGACTTGCGCCGTCGCCCGCCAGCTCAGACCGGCATCGAGATTGAGCTGGCTGCCCGGCCGGAAATCGTCATGGCTGTTGAGTGCCTGCTGCACTTGCGCCTGCGCGAACCAGGCCGCGTTGCCCTGCGCCCAGAACCCATGCCGATAGGCGCCGAGAATCAGGTCCGTCGTGCCGGTGCCGGGTTGCAGGGTGCGTTCCGCGAGTTCGCCGGCGGCGTTGCGCTCGTCGGTTGAACCGGTCGGCAGTTTCAGACCGAAGCGCAGGCCCGCCGCCGTGCCCTGCTGCAGGGAATGTGCATATTGATACACGCCCAGCACGCGCGCATCGCCCAGCGCGCTGATGTCCCAGGCTTCAGACTCCGCTCCGTTGAGCGGATCGTTGTGGATATGATTGTGTTCGCGTTGCAGATAAGGCATCTGCAGTGACACGCCCCAGCGGGCATTCCAGGCATAGTCCAGACTCGCATGCACATTGCGGTTCAGGGTGCTGATCTCATCGTGCGTGCCGGGAACACCCGCCGCTACCGTTTTGGCGCTGCCGGCACGCAAGGTGTCCTGCTTCAGGTATTCGTAGCGCACATCAAGTGTCCAGCCCGGCTTCGGCGCCGCGCCCAGCGCTTCCCATGCCGTGTTCACAGAGCAGTAGGCGGTACCGCAACTCGCGCCGGCTTGCTGGGCGACGAACAACAGTGAGCTGAGCAGAAAAATACGTGGTGCTGACATGAGGGTCCTTTGCAGTAGGGTAAACAGTGTGTCACCATTTTTCGCGAAACCCGGAATGGATCCGTCCGATTCCGGGAGCGAAAAATTGGCGACATGTATGCCTTCGGCGGCCCGAGACGTCCTGCGTCCGCCGCGACTCGCACTTCGCGCTCGCCATGGCTCCCACAAT
>JBGPWJ010000220.1:0-4567 GCA_041492115.1 Gammaproteobacteria bacterium | reverse complement strand
GCTGGATGTGTGGATGAGCCACGGCGATCGCGTCACGCGGCTGCCGGAGGGCTTCAAGGTCATCGCCAGCACCGACAACGCGCCGTTGGCCGGTATGGCGGACGAGACGCGCCACTATTACGGTGTGCAGTTCCATCCCGAAGTCACACACACCCGCCAGGGCGCGCGCATCCTGTCGCGCTTCGTGCACGACATCTGCGGCTGTGCAGCTTTGTGGACGCCCGACAATATCATCGACGACAGCATCGCCGGCATTCGCGCCCAGGTCGGTAGCGACGAAGTACTGCTGGGCCTGTCCGGCGGCGTGGATTCATCCGTGGTCGCCGCGCTGCTGCACCGCGCCATCGGCAAACAGCTGACCTGCGTGTTCGTCGACACTGGTTTGTTGCGCCTGCACGAGGGCGATCAGGTCATGGCTACCTTCGCGCAGCACATGGGCGTACGTGTGTTGCGAGTCGATGCCGAGCAGCGTTTTCTTGACGCCCTCGCCAATGAGGCCGATCCCGAGAAGAAGCGCAAGATCATCGGCGGGCTGTTTGTGGACATCTTCGAGGAGGAGGCGCAGAAGCTCACCAACGCCAACTGGCTTGCACAGGGCACCATCTATCCGGACGTCATCGAATCCGCCGGTTCCAAGACCGGTAAGGCGCATGTCATCAAGTCGCATCACAATGTCGGTGGGCTGCCGCTGCACATGCGCATGAAGCTGCTCGAACCCTTGCGCGAGCTGTTCAAGGACGAGGTACGGAAGATAGGCGTCGAGCTGGGTCTGCCTTTTGAGATGGTCTATCGCCACCCGTTCCCGGGCCCGGGTCTGGGCGTGCGCATTCTCGGCACGGTCAAGAAAGAGTTTGCCGATCTGCTGCGCTTGGCTGACGACATCTTCATCAGCGAACTGCGTGCCCACGATCTCTACGACAAAGTCAGCCAAGCCTTCGCGGTATTCCTGCCGGTGAAATCCACCGGCGTGATGGGTGATGGCCGGCGCTACGATTACGTGGTGGCGCTGCGCGCCGTCGAGACCATCGACTTCATGACTGCGCGCTGGGCACACCTGCCGTATGAATTCCTCGACCTGGTGTCGCGGCGCATCATCAACGAGATCGATGGCATCTCGCGGGTAACCTACGACATATCTGGGAAGCCGCCGGCGACGATCGAGTGGGAATAGGATAATACTCAGTGCTCGCGAGTGACGAAGTCTGGATGCGCCAGGCTCTCGATCTGGCGCAACAGGCGGCGGAGCAGGGCGAGGTGCCGGTGGGTGCACTGCTGGTCAGCGATGGTGTGGTGATCGGAACAGGTTGGAACCAGCCGATAGCCGCGCATGATCCCACGGCGCATGCGGAGATCATGGCGCTGCGCAGTGCCGCGCAACAGATCGGCAATTACCGGCTCACCGGCAGTACCCTCTATGTCACGCTCGAACCGTGCGTGATGTGCGCGGGCGCCATCATTCATGCGCGTGTTGCACGCGTGGTCTTCGGCGCGGCGGATCCCAAGACCGGTGCGGCGGGCAGCGTCTTCGATACGCTGCTATCGCCTTTGCATAATCATCGCGTCGAAGTGACGGGCGGGGTACTGGCCGAGCAGTGCGGAATGTTGTTGAAGACGTTCTTTCAGGCGCGGCGCCAGTCCGCGCCGGTGGGTGACAGTTCAGAGGACTGACAACGCCGGTGCGCTCAGTTCGGGGATGGCGTCCGGAATGGCATCCGGTGCGGCGGCTCCTTCCGTCGGTTCGATCTCTTTCTGATGGGCCAACGTGCCGGAAGTCCGATTCGACCAGTTGAGTATGTCATAGTAGCTGCGTACGTTCTCCACCAGTTGCAGGGCTTCAAAACCGCGCGCGTAGCCGAGCCGCGTCTGGGTGAACCACTGGTGTTTGCTGAGCAGGCTCAGGGATTTCTTCACATCGATCCAGTTGTCCGGGTTACCACCGTTCTTCTCTGTCAGACGGCGCGCATCCTCCAGATGTCCGAGGCCGAGATTATAGGCCGCCAGCGCCATCCAGGTGCGCTCTGGATCTTTTATGCGTTCGGGCAGAGTGTCTTTAACCTGTTTGAAATAACGCGAGCCGCCCAGAATGCTGCCGCGCGGGTTGGTACGATCCTTCACTCCCAGGCTCGCTGCCGTGTCCTCGGTGAGCATCATCACGCCGCGCACCCCGGTGGACGAGCGCGCATCCGCATCCCACTTCGATTCCTGATAACCGATCGCCGCCAGCAGCCGCCAGTCCAGACCGGTCTCCTTGCCGGCCTCTTCGAACCAGGCGCGCAGCGGCGGCAGACGGCTGCGGATATGCGCCAGGTAGGTGCGTGTGCCCACGGAGCTGAAGGCATCCATGTGGCCGTAGTAATGCTCCAGCAGTGAATCGATCACATGCGTGCGGCGCAATCCGTCGAAGAATGCCACGGCCGCATTGAGCAGACTGCGGTCGGCGCCCTGTGGGAAGGCCCAAGCCAGCTCCTGTGGAGTGCCGAGAGCGAAGGCGATATGCAAATCCGGATTGAAGCGCAGGGTCAATGCCAATTCATTGGAGTCGGCGACCGTGTAGTCGATGTCATTGTTCGCGACGCGCTCCAGCAGTTCTTCGCCGGTGTACTCACTGGTTTCGTTCCAGTGCAGGTCAGGAAAGAAGACCTTGAAGTTCATCAGATGTTCGACATGACTGCTGCCGGCGATCACTTCGAGCCGGCTGTCGCCGACATCGGCGAAGCTGCGCGGTGGATTGTTGCCGGCGCGGCAGATCAGTTGCGGGACGACCTCCTGGTAGGGCGGGCCGAAACGCACATGCTGCTTGCGTGCCGGTGTGATGGTCAGTCCCGCCGCCGCCAGATCGGCTTCGCCGTGCTCGACCATCGGCAGAATGGCATCGAAATCTTTAACCGGAACGATCTTCAGTTTTACGCCCAGATAATCGGCGAAACGCTTGGCGAGATCGTATTCGAGTCCGGTCGGCCCGTTGGGCCCTTCGTAATAGGTAGTCGGGCTGTTGCGCGTGAGAACGACCAACTCGCCGCGTGCATGTACGCGCTCCAGCGCCGGAGGCTGGCTCACACAAGCGGACAGGGCCAGGAGACTGATCAGCAGTCCGGCCGTGCGGGCGATCTTGTGGTGTAATGGTTTAAGCATGATAAAAAATCGTGCAAAGCGCTGGGTAACCTGCATGCCTTCGTGTAAAATGCTTATTCAGAGTTCTGAAGTGCAGCACAAGTTCCCGGAGAGGTACCGAAGCGGTCATAACGGCACCGACTCGAAATCGGTTGGGGGGAAACCCCACGTGGGTTCGAACCCCACCCTCTCCGCCATTTTCCCCGCCTGTAACAATTCGCAGCAAAATCTCAAATGACCACAGGGGATTCGGATCCTCATGGCAAGCAATCGGTGTGAGGCGCGTGAGCGCAGGATCGTTTTCAGTTACTGCCAGTCCAGCTCAAATCCAGATTGCGCCAGCAGGCGGCGCGTGGGGGCGATACAAGCGGTGATGAAGCGGCGGCGCTCGGCATTGGTCTGTGCTGCGCGTTGCCATTGTAGGCCGGGCTTGAGACCGGCGCGTTCGTAGACTGCCGCGGGTGGGTAAAAAATCAGGGCAACGACACGTCGGAAGGCGAGCCGCACCAGGGCATGCATCCAGGGGCGGCGGCCTTGCGGTTGTCGCAAGCCGGCGTCGATGGCATCGCGCGCCTGCGTGATATGCCGCGTGGCATCGATGATCTGCAGGTTGACCATGTCGTACACTGCGGGACAGATCTCACTGCGGTGTTGACGCAATAGGCGGTTGAGACGGTCCGGCAACTCGGTGCCGATCAGCATCAGCAGTTGATAGGTCAGCGATTCAATGGGCGTGTGCCGTGTCAGCAGCGCCAGCATCCGGCTGCGGACGGCAGGGTTTCTGTACGGTACGGTCACGGCGCGCTTCTGCAATTCCAGAAACATCAGCGCGTGTCCCGCCTGTTCACGCAGTTCGTGCAGGTGATAACGGGTCAGCGCGGTATTGCCGGTGGTGCCCTGCATGTTACGGCTGAGTCTTTCCATGAACAGTCCTTTGATCCAGGTGTCGATTCCCGCGAAGTGCAGATATTCCTGCTGAGAGAGCGCGCGGTGGGCGGGTTCCGGGAGGGCCTCGAAACTATCGTCACCGTGCAGCGACAGCGCGGTTTCCGGCAGCCAGTAACTGTCGCGGTCGAGACGCTCCCAGTCGATGCGCGCCAGCGGATCACGGTACGGCCGGCTGTTGCGACTCAGCTGTTCAACCAGCTCGATATGGGTATTTTGTGACATGGCCATCGCGACATTGTGGGTGACAGCGGCAGGCTCGCCTGGAGTGCTCAGTGTAGCTGACCACCGCTGTTTTTTCACCCGTGTCAAGTCTCTATGCTTGACAAGACCTTAGCCGCCATAACGAGTATTTGCATGAGTTGGGTGAATAGTTTACCCTTCGCGCCCTACCCATGATGGGTGCCGCGGTGCGGCGTATTGGAGAGGTGTCCGAGCGGTTGAAGGAGCACGCCTGGAAAGTGTGTATACGGCAACGTATCGAGGGTTCGAATCCCTCCCTCTCCGCCAT
>JBGPWJ010000093.1:0-9427 GCA_041492115.1 Gammaproteobacteria bacterium | reverse complement strand
TCCATGGTGGTGGTGATGTCGTGCAGGTGCGGCACGTTGCCGATCGTCACCGGACCGTCGGCCAGCAGTGTACCGGCCAGGATCGGCAGAGCGGCATTTTTGGCGCCGGAGATGCGGATTTCGCCGGTCAGCGCAGGGCCGCCGCTGATGATAAGTTTATCCATGTGTATCTGCGGCGTTACTACTGTGCTTGCACCGCGGCCCACTCGGCCGGGGTGTAGGTCTTCATGGAGAGCGCGTGGATTTCCGAATGCATGCGATCACCGAGCGTCGCATACACCATACGATGCTGAGCGAGCGTCATCTTGCCGGCGAACGCCTCGCTGACAACCACGGCCTCGAAGTGCGCGCCGTCATCGCCATAGACCATGGCCTGCGCGCCGGGCATGCCGGCTTCGATCAGGCGCTTGATTTCATCTTTGTGCATGTTAAACCTCGTGACGAGTAGCGAGTAGCTACTGTTGCTTCCTGATGTGATTAATCGCGTGCCAATGGCAATATTGCATCCAGCCCGCTGACCCGGGCGATATTGAGCATTTGCGACGGCATGTTGAGAAAGCGGATATCGCGCTGCGCCTGACGCGCCCTGCGCATCCAGTCGACCAGCAATGCGACACCTGCGCTGTCGGCACGCTCGACCCCGCGCAGATCCACCGCCACTGCCGAGGCATCGTAGGACAAGGCTTCGATGTCGCTCAGCAACTTGGGCACGCTATCAAGATCCAGCACGCCGGACAGCTGCATCCGCCCTTCGCCCAGCGACTTGATCTGTGCCTCACTCACGTTCCGGGACGCTGATTACGCGCGACAAGCTGATCGATCAGCTTGTCGACGCCGCCCTGGCGGATCTGGGTCGCGAACGAAGTACGGTAGTTAACCACCAGGCTGACTCCGTCGATCACCACGTCGTAAACCTTCCAGCCGTTGTCGGTGAGGTGCATGCTGTAATTGATGGGGATGGCCGGACCGCCGCCGCGCAGCACCTCGGTGCGCACGCTCACATCATCCGCACCCGGCGCAGCCTGCAACGGCAAATAATTGAGTTTCTGGTCCTGGTATTCGGACAGAGACACGGCATAGGTCCGCACCAGCAGAGTCCGGAACTCGTTGGTAAAGCGTTGCTGCTGATCCGGGTTGAGCGTCCGCCAATTCTTGCCGAGCACCCACTTCGACATGGTGGTGAAATCGAAGTGCGGCAACACGATCTCGCTCACCAAGTCATAGATGCGCTGCGGATTCTGTTTAAGCAGATCCTTGTCTTTCTTGAGCGCAGCGAGCATCTTCTGCGAGGTATCGATCACCATATCGCGCGGCGATGGCGCCGCGACCGGCGCCGCTACGGCAGCCAATGTCGCCAGTCCGAGCAGTACTCCAATAAACCATTTCATCGCGCAGCTCCTCTTCATGGTGTCTTCTCCGTCTTTTTCTCGGTGGCCTTGTTGAACAGCATCTGGCCGATCAATTGTTCGATGACCACGGCGGACTGTGTCAATTTGACCTCGTCACCGGCCTTCAGGTATTTGTCATCGGCGCCGGGTTCCAAGCCAAGATATTGCTCACCGAGCAGACCGGCAGTATAGATGCTCGCCGTGGTGTCCTTGGGTAATTTGTTATAGCGCGTATCGACAGTGAAATGGACGCGTGCCTGGTAATTGCCCATGTCGTACTCGATGGCCGCCACGCGGCCGACGCGCACGCCGGACATGGTCACCGGCGAGCGCACCTTCAGTCCACCGATGTTCTCGAAGTGAGCGGTCAGTTCGTAGCCTTGCTGGTCGGTGAAGCTGGCCAGGTTGCTGACCTTCATGGCGAGCATGAACAAGGCGGCCAGGCCGGCGGCGACGAACATCCCCACCATGATTTCCACGGATTTGCTTTGCATATTCCTCAGTCCCCAAACATCAACGCGGTCAAGATGAAATCCAGGCCCAGCACGGCGAAGGCGGTGTGCACCACGGTCCGGGTGGTGGCGCGGCTCACGCCCTCGGTATTGGGCACGGCATCATAACCTTCGAATACCGCAATCCAACCCGCCACAATACCGAACACGACCGTCTTGATGACACCATTCAGAATATCCTGGTGCAGATCAACCTTGGATTGCATCTGCGACCAGAACGCACCATCGTCCACACCCAGCAGGCCGACGCCGACGAAATAACCGCCCAGCACGCCGACCGCGCTGAAGATCGCGGCCAGCAACGGCATGGCGATGCAGGCCGCGAGGAAGCGCGGCGCCACCACGCGCTTGATCGGATCGACCGCCATCATTTCCATGCCGGAGAGCTGTTCGGTGGCCTTCATCAGACCGATCTCGGCGGTCAGCGCCGAACCGGCGCGCCCGGCGAACAGCAGCGCCGCGACCACCGGCCCGAGTTCGCGCACCAACGACAAGGCCACGACCTGTCCCAACGATTCCACGGCGCCGAACTTCACCAGCGTATTGTACATCTGTAATCCCAGCACCATGCCGACGTTGAGGCCGGAGATCGCGATGATCTGCAGCGACAGCACACCGACCGAATAGAGCTGGATAACCAACAGGCGCGGTCGCATGAGCAAGCCGGGCATGCTCGCCAGCACACCGAACAGAAACAGCGTGGCACGCCCCAGCCGCTCGAAGAACGTCAGACCGGAACGGCCAAGGGTTTGCAGCGATGTAATCATCGGGATGGTTTCAAGCTCAGATCGAGCGTATCCGGCATACGGTCAAGCGCCCGTCCAGACACCGGGAAACACGGCGGGCTTGGGCGCTCATGATAATGGCAATCACCGCCTTGTGGAACTGCGCCATGGCTACGCGCCCGCCAGCAGGTCGTCGGCGTAATCCCCGGCCGGGTAATGAAACGGCACGGGACCGTCGGGCAGACCGTGCATGAACTGGTGCACATAAGCCAGCTTGGATTCCGCCATCTGCGCCGGTGTCCCATCCTGGATCACCTTGCCTTCCGAGATCATATAAATATGATCGGAGATGGTGGACAGCTCTTTCACGTCGTGGGAAACGATGATGCTGGTCAGACCCAGCGTGTCGTTGAGCAAGCGGATCAGCTGCATGATTACACCGACCGTGATCGGGTCCTGTCCGGTGAACGGCTCGTCGTACATGATCATCATCGGATCGAGCGCGATGGCGCGCGCCAATGCCACACGCCGCGCCATGCCGCCGGACAGTTCGGTCGGCATGAGATCACGCGCGCCGCGCAGGCCGACCGCCTGCAGCTTCATCAGCACCAGATCGCGGATCGTGTTTTCGGGCAGCGTTGTATGCTCACGCAGCGGAAAGGCGACGTTCTCGAAGACACTGATGTCGGTGAACAAGGCACCCGTCTGAAACAGCATGCCCATACGCTTGCGCAGCAGGAACAAAGTGTCACGCGGCACGGCGTGCATGTTATGCCCGTCCACCAGCACCGTGCCGGCCTGCGGGCGGATCTGCGCGCCGATCAGCCGCAGCAAGGTGGTCTTGCCGGTGCCGCTCGGACCCATGATCGCGGTCACCTTGCCACGCGGAATGGTGATATCGACACCGTTGAAGATGGTCCGGCTGCCATGCCTGAAGACCAGACCGCTGATCTCAACCAGCGCGTCATCGCGGTGGGGCACGGTCGATGGGGTGTCGTTCTGATTCATATTTGGAGACATTGTATCAGCGGATCGCCCGGAGCGGCAGCGGCAGACGTGGAAAGTGCGCTAGTTTCAGCAACATCACGCGTGGAGTCAACCTTGTATCCCAAATGACCGGTGCTGCTGCCACGATCGCGGAACAGCCGCGGCATTGGGCTCGGTCAGGCGCGTATACTTATTTAAGAACCGGCAGAGACTGCGACATGGGCGATATCGTCAAATTCAAGAAACCCAGCCTGAGTGAGAAGCATCAGGGCAAAACCCTGTGCAAGAGCGGCTTTCATCAGTGGCAAGTGGTCAGCACCCAGCCCTTCGATGTCAAACACGGCGGCCTGGTGACACGCTTCCAGTGCAAACGCTGCGGCGCCGTGAAGACCACGTCGCAGTGAGCACACCCATACTCAAAGCCCGCCCCAGTCACCCAGGGCGGGCCGGTATCACACACATCACTCTACGCGCTCAAGCATCCGCTGACGCTGCTCTAAACTGTATTCGTGCAGGTGGCGAAGTGGTACGGAAGTATCATTACTAGGAACCATATCGCATGAGTAATCAAAATAAACCTGCGGACACTGCAATAATTGAAAAGAGGAAACCCGAACCTCAGCGCTTTACGTCCGTTTCGTTCCAGAACTACAAGGCTCTTCGCCAATATTCAGTTGCCTTACAACAATTCAACGTCCTAGTTGGTCCAAATAATTCAGGTAAGTCGACAATTCTCGGTGCTTTTCGAATCCTATCTGAGGGTATACGCAAAGCCTCAAACCGTAACCCAGAATTAATTACGCTGCCGGGTGAGCAAACTTGGGGTTATCGTGTCCCATTGGAAGGCCTGCCTGTTTCTACCGAAAACATCTTTTCCGATTACGATGACAGCGAGCCGGCCCAAGTTAATTTCAGAGTTTCCGGGGGAAACAAACTCCAATTAATTTTCACGGAGCAAGGGGTCTGTTTCATGGTATGCAGAACCGCCGGGAGACCCGTTCGTAGTACGTCCGACTTTCGTAGAGAATATCGCATTAGCGTAGGTTTTGTACCGGTATTGGGACCGGTGGAGCACGAAGAGCCGCTGTATCAACTGGATGCAGCACGTAGGGCCTTACTGACTCACCGAGCCGCCCGAAACTTCCGAAATATCTGGTACCACATTCCGGAAGACTTTGAGGAATTTCGTGAGCTAGTAAAAGCCACATGGCCTGGGATGGATATCGAGAAGCCTGAAGTCGACACGACAGGCGGTAGACCCGTACTAAGAATGTTTTGTCCTGAAGAGCGATATCCTAGAGAGATTTATTGGGCGGGGTTTGGATTTCAAGTATGGTGTCAATTGCTTACTTTTGTAGTCCGTTCAAAGCAAGCCTCCCTTCTGATAATTGACGAACCGGACATATATCTTCACTCAGACCTACAGCGTCAACTTGTAAGCCTTCTAAAGGCAATTCCGTCAGACGTTATACTTGCAACACATTCTACAGAGATAATTTCCGAATCGGAGCCGGGTGATTTGCTAGTGGTTAACAAGAAGTCGAAATCAGCCAAGCGGATTAAAGACCCCATTCAATTGCAAGGTGTATTTTCAGCGCTAGGATCGAATCTTAACCCGACACTCACGCAACTGGCTAAGACAAAGCGCGCGTTATTCCTCGAGGGCAAGGATTTCCAAATCTTGGGAGCATTCGCGCGCAAGCTTGGAAATCATGCTGTCGCTATACGCAGTGATTTCGCGGTTATTTCGGTTGATGGCTACAACCCACAGAAGGTTGGCGATCTTGCAAAAGGTATGGAGCTAACATTAGGCGGTACGATACTGAAAGCGGTTATCTTCGATCGAGACTACCGCTCAGAGGATGAAGTAGCAACCGTCAGGGCTGAACTACAGAAATTCTCTGCGCTCGTTCAAATTCACCAACGCAAAGAGATCGAGAATTATCTTCTTGATCCAAAGGCTATCCGGCGCGCGATAGAGTTACAAATTAACGAGCAAAACAAAAGAACAGATTCTAGTATCAAGTTTGATGAGGATGTACAGGTTCTCTTAGAAGCCATATCGGAACCAATGAAACACATGGTTAGCGCTCAGTTCCTGGCTAGGCGCTCTAGCTATGAAAAGGCAAAGGCGCCAGGGCTCGACGCGGCGACGATTACACAGCGCCTGCTTGAGGAGTTTGACAAGATATGGAGCAGTTGGGAGCTACGGCGGAGTGTGTTGCCGGGTAAGGAACTGCTTTCCAGTCTGAACAATTACACGCAAACAAATTACAAAATAACTCTGACGCCAACATCGATTATTGACGCGATGCAGGTGAGTGATGTTCCAGAGGAGATGTCTGCGTTGATTAGATCCCTCGATGGATTCCGTCTTAAAAAATAGTTGCGTGTGTTCCAATGTCCTTATAATTTATATACGGACTTGAACACCGCATGAACATCCAAATCTACTTGGCTATGGTCCTCAGCGAGAACTTGTAAGAATATACCGATGTCATCTATCCCACCTGGAACTTATACGCTCGACGCCGAGAAGCTGAAGCTCAACGCGTATAGATTGCTTTGCCTTTTTTATGCAACCATGGGGATCGCCAGGACATCAGATCCAGAAAAGCCGAATGACGCCGCCGCCACCCTTGAAAGGCAGTTTTCCTCTCGTGAGATGACTGTGCTTCTGTTATCCATTGCGATTGGCGTACGCGTCACGGATGGTTGGGTGATAGCCTTACCTTCTGATAACAAATTCCAAATCGAGTACATAGAAAGACGAGATCTGGTCAACGCATATTGGCATTGCATGATGTTTAACATCATGCCGCTTCGAGAGGTGCGCAACAAAATCATTCACGCCGTCGTGGTTGAGCCCCATTCCACTCCAGGCTCAGGTTCTCACCAAATCGACGAACACAACTGGCACGGATGGTCAGAAGCAAGAGATCAGTCACCAGATGACGTAGGACCTGAACCAGAACCCATCGAATAGAGCCACCCATCAGGGTACGTCAGACTAGGAGGCAGTCGCGGAAAAGAGCAGTGGTGGCAGCTTCTGATGGTACCCGTGTTCGTGGAGGCCTTCATAAGCTTGTCAGATCAGGTGGCTAACTCCAACGTTGCTGAACGGCCGGAAATGGCCGGCGATCAACCATTGGTTCGGGATGCCGCCAACGGGCGAAAATCGACCCGACCCGACCCGACCCGGTCATTCGGTCTAGCGCATAAATTCGCCATCAAGCGCCCATAGTTGCATTCCGGTCTTGCTCGCGAGAAGCTAGGCACACAATAACCGGTACTGGGAGCCATGGATATGCAGAACCCTTCTTCAATACCAAGCGGAATCTTTCATTCACACGATAGGCGGCGGCCGCCTATCACTCAATACTACGTAGTCGGCTTATTGTACTGTTAGCGTCAGAAGTTGCCCACACAAGCTCGCGTTCAAAAACTTCACCATGAGGAGAAGCACCTTGAAATTAAACTTCGAGAACTACCAGACTCACTACAACAACCTTGCAGATGTAGTCCATTCCAGCGATTCCGCTAAATCAAATCCAGCATTCAACAGTGTTCTTCTGGAAGTTGGTGAGATGCTTGTTAGGTACCAGCTAAACGAACAGATTGGCGTTAGGCTTTTACATAAGCACAATGAACTTCGTGATGGCGAGTTCATGATTGAGGATGCCGGGACGCTTGCAGACGGCACCGCGGCACTCATTGCAACCCGCCGAGCGCTTGAAAGTCCACCGGTAGAGCTCGCTCCCGTGATATGGAAGTGCAACGCAAGCGGAGAAATCACGGCACTCGAATTCTGCGCGAAAGCCATACGACATTTTGACGAAGAGTTCTTCATTAAGAACAAAGTGTTCTTCGCCAAGTTCTACGAAGTAGTTTCCTCTCACGGACTAGAGAAATACCTTGGGCTTTGCTTGCTGGCCAAGAACGCGTTGCAGCATGACAAAGAGTCCAACCTCATGGTCGAGAATATTGACGAGGCCAAGGTTGCAAACATCGTGACCTTAAAGCCCAGAGCGACGTTCGACAGCAGAAACGCTATTGAGACGGTTTGGGATTTTTCTGCCGCAACACGACAGTATTGCTATCCACAGGTCTGCATTTTTTGCACTGAGAGATCACCTGGACACGAGATTTCCAGGCATCGGTGGCATGAATACGCTGGCCCCGATTGAGTTGATAGTTCCTGCGGTTTGGCCGTTTCCCTATGATGACTCCTCTTGAGAACTACCCAGAGTGCATTGCGGGCGCTAACCCATCATTCCACCGGACCTGCGCAAGAAGCCGCGCAGACCGGTGAAGGCACACGTTAAGCACATGTGGCGGACGGTTCTATTCCTAACTGCGATCGCGATTGAATCGGCCTGCGCGTCGCACCCTGCAAGCCCAAGCGAGAAGGCTTATCAAGAATCGCTGGCCATGCTCAAAGAGCTTGTCGGCCCTATAACTGTTCGGTGCGTGGACCATTCAGATTGTCACTGCCAATCTTTTGAATCAAAGTCGGCCGCACTCCCTCTCCGATACTCAAGTACGCGCTATTGCCCAAGTGCTATGCGTGGCAACGCATCGGTATCATTTGAGAGCTTTGACTCCCAAGGACACCTCGTAGATCGGGGCCATTTCATTAAAGGGTTAATGGAAGGTGAGTGGACATCCTACCGTCCAGATGGGTCGCTCGTGTCACGGACAATGTTCGTGTCGGGGTGCGAGGACGGTGAAACATTGGGGTGGTATGAAGATGGATCGCTTGAGTGGCGGCAGAATCACGATCACGGTGTTCCTGCCGGTAGATGGGAGCATTACATCAAGACTGGCGAAGTCGATAAGATTCTGGAATGGCGGGAAGGGAAACTTATTAAGAATTCGTGGAGAGGCAGTGACGGCAAGCTGCACGACAAACCCATAAGGCCGAATCAGGATACTAATTGGACCTGTATGGCTGCCGGCAGGAAACCGGTACAGTAATGAAGTAAAGGGGCCAGAGCCCTTTTCTCTGGTTATCACTAACCAAAGACTAGGCAACCCGGTGAACGTCTGCTTTTGGGATAACGCATGTCTACTTATAGTAGTTCACGACAGTCACGTTTGGCCGAACTCGGCCGTTCATCGGGATGTGAAATCCGGCAGGCTTTATTTCACGATCACCGTTCTCCGCGCCTCAGCGGCAATAGCGCGCTGGACTGAGCATAGCGAAGCCCATCAGTTTTGCCGTCGCTGTTGGGCTTCGGCATAAAGCGCCTCAGCCCAACCTACATTAATCATTCCACGGCGCACTGGCATTTATTCAAGCTCACTCAGGTCACTCTCCAGAACTGATACCTGGGCGCCGCCTACCAGGTGGATGAACTCCGAACCTCGGACAACCATTTGCTGTTGAAAACGCAAGTTGATCAACTGGTCACAGCGATGACTGCGTTCAGCCCACCCGCAAGCGGCCAGCTGACGTTGCCGCCGGCTTATCAGACCAGACTTGAACCGGTGATCGCCGCGAATTGGCAGGCGGCGTGACGGACATCCCTTTAGTATTAATGCGAAAATGGAAATCATGATGTAGGGCGCGCTTGCGTACGCGGAACGGCTCGATCACTGCCACGGGCACAAGCGACGCGTGGGCGGCGCGCAGAGGGCTTTTTGGCCGCTTTATGGGTGTGGCTACGCGTGCGCAAGCACACCCTAATCCACTGTGGGATGGGGAGGCTGGGCTAAACAGACCGGCACCCCAGGCTACCAATTGCCATGGTGCGTCTCATCCGATACCCTGTCGCATCAGATTCGGCACCACAGGGATGCGCCACGCCGACCT
>JBGPWJ010000027.1:0-15978 GCA_041492115.1 Gammaproteobacteria bacterium | reverse complement strand
CGGCCCCTCCGACGTGCATCCGCGCGTGCTCGCGGCCATGGCCCAGCCGACCATCGGTCACCTCGATCCGGCCTTCGTCGGGATGATGGATGAGATGAAAGAACTGCTGCGGTATGCCTTCCAGACCAACAACACGCTGACCATGCCGGTGTCCGCGCCGGGATCGGCGGGCATGGAGACCTGTTTCGTCAATCTGGTCGAGCCGGGCGATACAGTGATCGTGTGCCGCAACGGCGTGTTCGGCGGACGCATGAAAGAGAATGTCGAACGCTGCGGCGGCACTGCGGTCATGGTGGATGATGCCTGGGGCAGTGCGGCCGATCCCAACAAACTTGAAGACGCCCTCAAGGCCAATCCAAACACGCGCATCGTCGCCTTCGTGCACGCCGAGACATCGACCGGCGCGCTGTCCGATGCCAAGACACTGGTGGAGATCGCACACCGGCATGATTGTCTGACCATCGTCGATGCCGTGACCTCGCTGGGCGGCGTGCCGTTGCGTGTCGATGAGTGGGGCGTCGATGCTATCTATTCCGGTAGCCAGAAATGCCTGTCGTGCACGCCGGGATTGTCGCCGGTGAGTTTCAGTGAGCGTGCGGTGGCGGCCATCAAAGGCCGCAAGACCCGTGTGCAGAGCTGGTTCCTCGATCTCAATCTGGTGATGGGTTACTGGGGTGGCGGCGCCAAGCGCGCCTATCATCACACCGCGCCGATCAATCCGCTCTACGGTCTGCACGAGGCGCTGGTGATGTTGCGCGAGGAAGGACTGGAAAATTCTTGGGCGCGTCATCGCCGCAATCACTTGGGCTTGCGTGCCGGCATCGAGGCGCTGGGTCTTTCCTTTGTGGTGAAGGAGGCTGATCGCCTGCCGCAGTTGAATGCCGTGACACTGCCAGCCGGTGTCGACGATGCCCAGGTGCGCAGCGCGCTGCTCAACGAATACAACCTGGAAATCGGCGCCGGCCTCGGCGACATGGCCGGCAAGATCTGGCGCATCGGCCTGATGGGCGCGGCCAGCAATCCGACCAATGTGCTGTTCTGCCTGGGTGCGCTCGATGCGGTCCTGAGTGGCCTGGGTGCGCCGGTTAAGAGCGGCGCCGCGGTGGCGGCGGCGCGTGCGGCGTATGCCGAGTAGTCGCCGCGACTGCTACGGCTGATACAACTGATTTAACCTCTCCAAAGCAGTAATCCTGGTAAAATTCAGCCAAGTCAGGCTGAGTCAGTGGAGTTGTCATGCGTCCCTCACAGTTGTTAACCGTCCTGGAACGGGAATTCACCAGTACTCGCAGCGGCCATCACACCCCGGTGATGCTGTGGGGACCGCCCGGTGTCGGCAAGTCGCAGATCGTCACGCAGATCGCCGCGCGCCACGCGGTGCCGGTGATCGATATCCGATTGTCACAGATGGAGCCGTCCGATCTGCGTGGCATTCCGTTCCGGGTCGGCGAGCATGTCGAGTGGGCGGTGCCGGCGATGCTGCCGGATGCGCAGCGTCATGGGGTAGAGGGTATTTTGTTTCTCGATGAGATCACCTCAGCGCCGCCGAGTGTGTCCGCCGCCGCCTATCAGCTGATCCTGGACCGCCGTCTCGGTGCCTATCAGGTGCCGACTGGCTGGGCAATCTTCGCCGCCGGCAATCGTCAGGGCGACCGCGGCGTGACCTACAGCATGCCGGCGCCGCTGGCCAACCGCTTCTCGCATTTCGAGTTCGATACCAATCTCGATGACTGGGTGGCCTGGGCCTATGCCAGCGGCATCGACGAGCGCGTCATCGGTTTTCTGCGTTTTCGTCCCGAACTGTTGTTCGATTTCGATCCGGCCCATAACCCGGTGGCCTTTCCTACGCCGCGCTCCTGGGAATTCGCGCATCGCGCGCTGGCCAAGTTCGGCGATCACGCGCAATTACTCACCGGCGCCTTGCAGGCCTGTGTGGGTCCGGCGGCCGGCATCGAATTGGCGGCCTTCGTCGAGAACCTCGACAAACTCCCGGACATCGATGCCATCGTGCGCGGCGACAAAGTACCGGTGCCCAGGGAAGTGGACTTGCAGTATGCCGTCGCCGCCGCCCTGGTCGGTCGCGCCATCCGCGCCCGCGACAACGGCAGTGCGCAGGAAACCTATGGTCACATCATCGATTACGCCGGCACTTTCCCGCAGCGCGAAATGGGCGTGATGCTGATCTCCGACATGCACCGCGCCATCGGCCAGGAACTGTTCAGTGTGCCGCAGTTCGCGCAATGGGCCAAGCTGGTCGCGGATGTGATGCTGTTCGATATGTAACGCGTAGGGCGGAATAGTGCAGACTATTCCGCCGCAGGCAACGCACACATTCCCCGCATTGCGCTGCTCTCAATCTGGGCTACGAGTCTTTTTCATGACCGATGATGTCACTACAAAACTTAGCGCCGCGGCCACGCGGCTGATCCTCGACAAGCCCTTCCTGGGCGCGCTGGTACTGCGTCTGCCGATGATCGAGGCGGATGCCAAGTGGTGCCGGACCACGGCTACCGATGCGCGTGCGTTGTACTACAACCCTGATTACATCGATGCCCTGTCGTTGGAGCAGACCCAGTTTGTGCTCGCGCACGAGGCCTTGCACTGCGCACTCAGTCACTTCGCGCGCCGTCAGCACCGCAACAAGCTGCGTTGGGATGTAGCCTGCGATCTGGCGGTCAATCCACTGCTGATCCAAGACGGACTCAAGCCGCCGCCGGGTGCGCTGCACCTTGCCGAGTTCGATGGCATGACCGCCGAAGAGATCTATCCCTGCCTCGACGAAAATGATAACGACGAGCCGATGGATCAGCACCTCTATGACAACGATGACAAGCAGCAGCGCGGCAGCGGCGGCGGTGGCGATGGTGAAGGACAACGCCGCGAATCGAACGGTGACCAGGGCGGGCAGGGTGAGCCGCAGGGTCAGGGTGCGGCGCAACCACCACCGCTGTCCGAGGCGGAGCGCGAGCGGCTGACGGTGCAGTGGCGCCAGCGCATGGCCGGTGCCGCGCAGCAGGCCATGCAGGCCGGCAAGCTCGGCGGGCTGATGGCGCGTCTGGTCGATCACCTGCTGCAACCGCAATTGCCGTGGCGCATGTTGCTGGCGCACTACCTCACCGCCGCCGGCCGCGACGACTATAACTACACCAGACCGTCGCGCCGCGAGGGCGAGGCCATCATGCCAAGTCTGCGCAGCTCGCAGCTCGATGTCGCGGTGATCCTCGATACCAGCGGCTCGATCAGCGACGCCGAGATGCGCGAGTTCCTCGCCGAGATCGATGCCATCAAAGCGCAGGTGCGCGCCAGGATCGTCCTGCACGCCTGCGATGCCGAACTCGCCGCGGACGGTCCGTGGGAGTACGACGTCTGGGAGACCTTCAAGATGCCGCGCGAATTTCACGGCGGTGGCGGGACGGATTTCACGCCGCCCTTTGTCTGGCTGGATGCTCGGGAACGGCGCCCGGATCTGCTCATCTACTTCACCGACGCTGAAGGCAGCTTCCCGGCACGCGAGCCGGGTTACCCGGTGCTCTGGCTGGTGAAAGGCAAGGCCAAAGTGCCTTGGGGTGTGCGTATTCAGCTGAACTGACAGACCGCGGCGGTCGCGCCTGAAACTGTGATAGATGCACGGACCCGCGTACAGCGTACGGTTTACTCTGTGTCCATGCAGCAGTCATGAGAGGCGACAACGATGGCCTTGGCAAACGCAGTCAGAGAATATCTCGAGCGGCATCGGGTCGCCTATCGCGTGCTGCATCACACCCGCACCCTGAGTCTGGAGCAGGCCGCCGCCGCGGCCTTCGTGTCGCACCACCAGGTGGCCCGCGGCGTGCTCCTCAAGGATGAGTTCGGTGTGCTGCTGGCGGTGTTGCCGCTCAGTCATCTGCTCGATTTCACCGCCCTGTATACGCAACTGCACCGCAGCCTGGAACCGGTGCCGGTGGCGGAGTGCGCGCGGTTGTTCTCCGATTGTGAACCCGGTTCGATCCCGCCGCTGGGCGAGGCCTATGGCATCGACGTTCTGATCGACGACAGCTTGGCTGAGCATGCGCAGATTTATTTCGAGCCCGGCGACCGCAGCATGCTGGTCGGTGTCGCCAGCGATGATTTTCAGTTACTGCTGGGTTGCGCACGGCGTGGCCGCATCGCTCAGCCGACCGCGGGCCTGAGTGTGCCGGCGTCGGCGGCGCCCACGGCGCTGCGCGACTTCACCCCGCCCGCGGAAATGCAGCGGCGCCTGCAACAGCTCTACGAACTGCCGGCGATGCCGGTTCTGGCGCAGCGCATCCTCATGCTGCACAACAATCCCAATGCCACGGGCAGCGATCTGTCAAAGATCGTCGAGCTCGACCCGAGCCTGGCGGCCCAGGTGATGCGCTATGCGCGCTCGCCGCTGTTCGCCTATCGCGGCAAACTCGATTCCATCCAGGATGCCATCACGCGCGTGCTGGGTTACGAGATGGTGATGAATCTCGCCCTCGGCGTCTGCACCGGCAAATCGCTGCGCACGCCGCCGGACGGACCGTTGGGTCTGCATGCCTTCTGGCGTCACGCCACCTACAGCGCGGCACTGACGCAAGCGCTGGTCGCCCTGCTGCCGCGCGCCGCACGGCCCAAGCCAGGCATCGCCTATCTTGCCGGTCTGTTACATAATTTCGGTTTTTTGCTGCTCGGTCATCTGTTCCAGCCGGAGTTCTATCTGCTCAACAAACTGGTGGCCGCCAATCCCGATATCGCGATCACCGAACTGGAAGGCCGCGTACTCGGCATGGGTCAGGCGCGCGATGCCTTCAGCATGGGGCATGCACAGATGGGCGCCATGCTGATGCAGAACTGGCGCATGCCGGAAGAGATCATCGTGGCGCTGCGCGAGCATCACAATGCGGATTATCAGGGTGAGCATGCGGTGTATGCGCACCTGGTGCTGGTGGCTGATCATCTGCTCAAGCAGCAGGGCATCGGCGATGCCGACCCGGTGCCGATGCCGACCGCGCTGATGTCCGAAATGGGCCTGGACCCGGCCGCTGCGCAGACTGCGCTGGAAAGTGTACTGCGTTGTGCGGATGAACTGGATGGGATGTCGCAGCTGCTGGCGGCATAGGTTTTTATCGCGGGGGTAAATGCGCGCGATTATTCTTGATGCGGCTGGAACAAGCCTCGACTGAAATTTGAATAATCGCCGCAATCGATTCTAAAAGCGGGCTTGTTCGCCGACGCTTAAACTTCGCCGTACCCAATCTAAGTTTCTAAACTACTTCACCTGCAATTCCACTGCCAACACCTTTCGTCACTCAGGTGATGACTGTCGGCGCGTCGCGCCCCGTGCGTGCGCTGATCTCGCCGAGTTGCAAGGCACAGGCGATGAGATCGGCCAGTGCCTGCTGTGTGTCGTGCAGGTGCTGCGCCGGGTCGGCTTCGTAGCGTTCCAGATAAATGCGCAGGGTGGCGCCTTCGGTGCCGGTGCCAGACAGGCGATAAATGATGCGTGCGCCGTCTCCGAAGCCGATGCGGATGCCTTGTCCCGTGGTGACGCTGTGATCGACAGGATCGGTGTAACTGAAGTCGTCGGCGTAACTCACCACGCGGCCGGCGAGGCGCTGTCCAGGCAGTGTGGGCAGCTGCGCGTGCAGATGCGTCATGATGCTGCGGGCGCGTTCCGCGTCGACCGCTTCGTAATCGTGACGTGAATAATAATTGCGGCCGTACTTGCGCCAATGATCACGCACGATCTGCTCCACCGGTTCGCGGCGCACGGCGAGCAGGTTGAGCCAGAACAGCACGGTCCACAGGCCGTCTTTTTCGCGCACGTGATCCGAGCCGGCGCCGAAACTTTCTTCGCCGCAGAGTGTGATCTTGCCGGCGTCGAGCAGGTTGCCGAAAAATTTCCAGCCGGTGGGTGTTTCATAGCATTCGATGCCGAGCCGCGCGGCGACGCGGTCGACGGCCGCGCTGGTGGGCATGGAGCGTGCCACACCGGCCAGGCCGAGACGATAGCCGGGAACATGGTGCGCATTGGCGGCGAGTATCGCCAAGCTGTCGCTGGGTGTGACGAAGCAGCGTCGGCCGAGAATCATGTTGCGGTCGCCGTCGCCGTCGGAGGCGGCGCCGAAGTCCGGCGCGTCGGGTGCGGTCATTCGTTTAACAAGGTCGTGCGCGTAAACCAGATTCGGATCCGGATGGCCGCCGCCGAAGTCTTCCAGCGGTGTGCCGTTCATGACCGTGCCGGGCGGCGCTCCGAGACGCTTTTCCAGAATGGCATGCGCATAAGGGCCGGTGACGGCGTGCATGGCGTCGAAACATAGAGTGAACAGGCCGGAGTTGATCAGCGCATGGATGCGATCGAAGTCGAACAGGTGTTCCATCAGCTGCGCATAATCGGCTACCGGATCGAAGACCTCGACGAGCATTGACTCGATGGTTGTGCTGCCCGGCGTGTCGAGATCGACGGCGGGCGCGTCGGCGATGCGGTATTCGCTGATGACGCGGCTGCTGCGGAAGATCGCTTCGGTCACCACTTCCGGTACGGGCCCGCCGTTGCTGCTGTTGTACTTGATGCCGAAATCGCCCTGCGGTCCGCCGGGGTTGTGGCTGGCGGAGAGGATGATGCCGCCCAGCGCACGCTGTTTGCGGATCACGCACGAGGCGGCCGGTGTCGACAGGATGCCACCCTGGCCGACCAGGACCCGGCCGAAGCCGTTGGCCGCCGCCATCCGCAGGATGGTCTGAATGGCGTCGCGGTTGTGATAGCGGCCGTCGCCGCCCAGCACCAGGGTTTTGCCGCGGCAATTGCTCAGGGTGTTGAAGATCGCCTGGACGAAATTTTCCAGATAGCGCGGCTGTTGAAATACCGTGACCTTCTTGCGCAGACCGGAAGTGCCGGGTTTCTGATCGGTGAAAGGCTGGGTGGGGATGATTCGAACCGGCATGAGTGTACTTTACTGCATGGCGCTGCGATGTGGAACATTAGGCGTGCTGCCGTCGCTTGTCAATTCAAGCGCGCTGCGGTTTTGCCGATGTATTATTCAGGTTGCCCTGGCGCGTAATGACTTGGTAACGTGCTAGGATTAGATCTGAATCCGTTTTCGCGGTGCGCAGGCACCGGGATCCGCCGCTCAATCGACAGGACGTGTTGCGATGATGGTCGTTACAGGCATTCCATACTATGACGGGCTGAAGCCACGCAGCTTCTCCTGTCTTATGGATGTCTTTGAGAATAACTACCTCCTGCTGCGCAAGCTGGTGCCCGACCTGGATATCCTCGATTGCGTCGTGTCGAGCCGGCCGCTGTCCGTCGATCTGCACCTCACGGTGCTGGAACGCGGGCCTTACACCACCACCCTGGCCCTGACCTATCACTTCGAAGACAGAGACGACCTGGTGGCGGAGCCGGATCTGGTCATCCGTATCTATCAAGATGCGCGGCTGGCGGAAGTCCTGAGCTATCAGCGCCGCGGTTATCAGCTTGACAACGCCATACCCTGGACGCCGGCCACACAGGGTTTCATGCTGGAGCGTAAGTGGCGCATCAATCGCTTTCTGCAGAAATGGCTGGGCTATTGTCTGCACCAAGGCCACAGCTTCACGTTGGACCAAACAACCCCCGCCTGATCCCGGACGGCCCCTGCTCTGCCTATCCCTTTCGGATTATCCCGTAAGCGGGGTGGGTGAATTCAACTCACTAAAGACAAAGGGTATTTCAGAGTTATCCGGGCAACTGACGCCCACCACGCCGTTTTTTGATTCTTGACTGAATCACTCAAGTATCGTACTTTGTTGACTAGTTTAGTAGGGATTTGTCCTTCCCTCACTCATCCGCCGTAAGCCAATTGAAGGTGTTTAGTTATGAGACTTTCCACGAAAGGCCGCTATGCCGTTACCGCCATGTTGGATTTGGCGATTCACCACAAACATGGTCCGGTCACTTTGAATGACATCTCCCAATGTCAGGGTATCTCGCTCTCGTACCTGGAACAGTTGTTCGCGCGCATGCGTAAAAGTGGTCTGGTCGAAGGCGTGCGCGGTCCGGGTGGCGGTTATCGCCTGGCGCTGCCGGCCGAGCAGATCACCATCGCCAAGATCATCGGCTCGGTCGATGAGAAGGTCGATGCGACACTTTGCGCCGGTCGGGAAGACTGCCAGGAAGGCGAGCGCTGTCTGACGCATGATCTGTGGTGCGAGTTGAGTCAGCAGATCTACAACTACCTGGACGGGATCACGCTGGCGGAATTTATTCAGCGTCCCAGCGTCAAGGAAGTGATTGATCGCCAGGGGAACGTCAACAACCGCGTATTGATGCACAAGAAGTCGGCCGCTTAATTCGGCGTCCGTACTGACAAGGCCTGCGCCTGGAAGGGCGCGGGCCTTTTTTGATGTGCAGGGACACACGAATGCCGCGGGTGCAGGGATGCGCAGGAGCGGCGATTGGGCGCAGGGCGTGCCAGTCACGACGCTTATCGGTATGCTGTCAGCATGTCGCACAGACTTTATCGCTGAATAGCCATGCTGCGTTTTTTTCTGCGCCGCCTGAGCCATGCTGTCATCGTCGTGTGCGGCGTGGCGGTACTGGTTTTCTCGCTGATTCACCTGATACCCGGCGATCCGGTGGAGGTGATGCTCGGCGAGGCCGCGCAACCTGCCGATCTGCAAGCCCTGCGTCATGCCCTTGGACTCGATCAAGCGCTGCATATTCAATTCTGGCGCTACCTGCAGGGCCTGGCGCATCTCGATTTCGGCAACTCGCTGCACTCACGCCGTCCGGTGCTGGATCTGCTGTTGGAGCGTCTGCCGGCGACGCTTGAACTCACCGCTGCCGCGTTGCTGCTGGCCATCAGCGTGGCCTTGCCGCTGGGTGTCATCGCCGCGTTGCGCAAGGACAGCGGCTGGGACCGCAGTGCCATGGCCTTTGCGATGCTGGGTGTGTCGGTGCCTTCTTTCTGGATGGGGCCGGTGCTGATTCTGGTGTTTGCCGTGTGGCTGGGCTGGTTGCCGGTGAGCGGTCGCGACGGATTCTCTTCGCTGCTGTTGCCGGCCCTCACCCTGGGTCTGGGCATGGCGGCGATTCTCGCGCGCATGGTGCGCAGCGCCTTGCTCGATACCTTGAATGAAGATTACATCCGTACCGCACGCGCCAAAGGTCTGCCGATGCGCACGGTGGTGTGGCGGCATGCGCTGTGCAACGCGCTGTTGCCGGTCATCACGTTGCTCGGTCTGCAACTCGGCGCCTTGCTGGGCGGTACGGTGATCACCGAGACGGTGTTCGCCTGGCCGGGCATCGGCCTGCTGGTAGTGGAGTCCATCCAGCGCCGTGATTACCCGGTGGTGCAGGCCTGTGTACTGTTCATCAGCATCGCCTATGTGCTGGTGAACACATTAACCGATCTCGTTTACGCACAGGTCGATCCGCGCGTGCGTCTCGGCGATTCGTCATGAGACGGCTGCCACTGTCTGTTGTCATGCTGTTGGGTTGGGCGGTATTGGCGCTCGCCGCGCCCTGGTTCGATCTGCATCCCGACCGCATCGATCTGACGCACATACTCACGCCGCCCGGCAGCACGGCACTGCTGGGCTTTGATGATCTCGGCCGCCCTGTTTGGGACCGTCTGGTGATGGGCGCACGCAGTTCGCTGCTGGTCGCGGCGGCGGTGGTGAGTCTGTCGGCGCTGCTGGGTGTCGCGGTCGGTGTCAGCAGCGCGTATCTGGGCGGTGCCTGGGATCGCTGCGCCATGCGCGTGATTGATATCGTGTTGGCCTTCCCCGGCATCCTGCTTGCCATCGCGTTGGCAGGCGTGCTCGGTCCCGGACTCGACAATGTGGTGATCGCGCTTTGCAGCGTTGGCTGGGTGGGCTATGCTCGTCTGGCACGCGCTCAGGTGCTGGCACTGAAACATCGTGATCATGTGCTCGCGGCCCGGGCGCTGGGCGCGGGGCAGTTGCGCATCATGACCCGCCACCTGCTGCCGCTGATCGCCGCGCCACTGATCGTCGAGGCCAGTTTCAGCATCGCGGCGGTAGTACTGGCCGAAGCCGGCTTGTCCTTTCTCGGTTTGGGAATCCAGCCACCCGCCGCGTCCTGGGGGAGTATGATCCGCGATGGCACGCGCTATATGCTGGTCGCCCCGCACATGGTGCTGGCGCCGGGGCTGGCGCTGCTGCTGGTGGTGCTGGCCGTGAACCTGCTCGGCGACCGCCTGCGTGACCGTTTGGATGTGCGCGGGCGCGGCTAGTGGTTGTAGAACGCGCCCTGCCGGGTTTACAGTTTACCCAGTTGTGGCCGCTAGGGACGCAAGGACCGCGGTGTGCTTGGCGGGCTTAGAGTGCCTATTTACCTAATGTCAGATCATGGACCCATGTCAGCAATGATTGACCTTATAGCGCTGCCATCACGACAGATTGCTGCATCAACCGCCCGCACGCCCGCCGTGTGCCGGGAGAATGTGTGAGGGCACAAGGCGAACCAAACAGCCCACCGGGACAGGCCCGTTTCACCGGGCTGCTCGACGAGTGCCGCAACATCGCCGTGCGGCATCTGGGCATGCATTGCGGTGGTCTCTTCGAGAGCGTCGGCGACGCCTTGCTGGAGTTCGCCGACAAGGCGGAGAACAATGCCTTGCAGGCGCGGTTCTTCGAGGCGATTCAGGCAATCGGGGGCGGGCGCCCTAACATCAAACGCGCCTTCGAGGGCGAAATCAAAATCGGCTTCGCGCAATTTATCAAGGGCCGGCCTCTGACCGTGGCCGGCGGAGTCGAGCGCTCCGAACGCGCCGCCAAACAAAAGACTGTGACCGGCTTCGACACCAGCGGCCTGCAGATTCTCGACAAAATCGCGCATGAAGAGTCCGCTGTAATCCAGACGCTGGCCGCGAAATCCGGTAACCGTTATCTCGAACCCTTGTACGCCCTGCGTCAGCGTCTGGCGATCGTCAACGGGGGCAACCGGCTGGAGGAGGCCGCGCTACCCACCGGACCGACCCATATTCTGAACGCCTTCAACGCCTCGATCCGCCCGCTGCGTATGCAGCCCAACATCAAGCTGGTGCTGTTCGCGGTGTTCGATCGCGTCGTTATGACCCAACTTGAACCTCTTTATGAGGAACTCAATCTCTGTCTGATAAAGGCCGGTGTGCTGCCCAATCTCAGACCATCGGTCATCAAGAGTGCCGTCGCCAGTGAGCCGGCCAACAAAACTGCGCATGCTGTACAGGAGCAGCAGCTCGCATCGAGAAGCGACCATCAGGGTCCGTCATCAGGCAGTCAGGACAGCGGCGAGCCCAGCATGGGTGATCAACTGTTCAGCAGCATCTGTGAGCTAATGGCCTCCTGTCGCCGCGCCGAGCGCGCCGAGCGTGCCGCCGCCGCGGGCGCCAACGCGTCACAATTGGAAGCTGACGCGGGGCCGCCGGTCGAGCCATACACCGACAACACTGTGCTGGTGTCGGCCATCAGTCAGTTGCAGGTCGAACACGCGATGCCCGGCGCGGTGCACGATCCTGCCCAGGTTCAACCCGAGCACGTCGATAAGGGCGTGCTTGAGGCGATACGCAGCCACTTGCAGGCGCAGCGCCAGCGCATCTACGAGGGCGTCGACCGCCGCCGCGTACCGCAGATCGAGATCGATGTCATCGACGTCGTCGGCATGCTGTTCGACTGCATCCTCAATGATGAAGTACTGCCCAATGCGGTGAAGGCGCTGTTGAGCCGTCTGCACACGCCTTACCTCAAGATCGCGGTGCTGGACAAGCTGATGTTCTCTTCGGAAAAGCATCCCGCGCGACGCCTGCTCAACGCCATGGCGGAGGCGGGTGTCAAATGGGTTTCGCAGGACCACTTGCAGGCCGGCATCTACCCGCAGATGCAATACGTGGTCAACCGGGTACTGAATGATTTCCAGTATGGCCTGCAGTTATTCGAAGACCTGATCGAGGAATTCGCAGCCAGTGTCGAGGTTTTGAAGCAGATGGCGGCGCTCATCGAACAGCGTGCGCGCGAGGCCGCCAAAGGTCATGAAAAACTGCAACTGGCCCGCGACCGCGCCCAGCAGGAACTGGCGGCGCGCATGGCCGGCAAGCACCTGCCTAACATCGCGCGCAAATTTCTCAGCGAGACCTGGGCCGATCATCTGATGCTGATCATGCTCAGAAGCCGTGGCGGCGAATCCAGTCAGGATTTTGTGGAAGCGCTGCGCATCGCCGATGAGATCATCTGGAGCGTAACACCCAAGCATACGCAGGAGGAACGCGAGCAGTTGTCGTTACGGCTGCCGAAACTCCAGCACATCATCGAGGCTGAACTGGGCTCGCTCGGCGGCTACAGCAGGGACGAGCAGGAAGACCTGTACAGTCTGCTGAAGGACCTGCAGGCGAATGCCCTGCACGGAACCGGGATGGAGGCCGGCGCGGCCGATGCCGTTGACCTGAGCGCAGAGTCTGTAGTGGAAACGCAGCCGGTCGAGGCCAAACCCGAGGACATCACGGCCGAGGAACAGGTGATCATCAATGGCTTGCGCACGTTGAATTTCGGCGCTCTGTTTGATTTCGTGATCAACCCGGCCGGCGACACACGCCGCCTGAAGCTGTCCTGGTTCAGTCACGTCACCTCGAATTACATGTTTGTCGATCAGACCGGCGTCAAGGCGGCGGTGTATAACATCCGTGAACTGGCGAGTGCCGTGCGGGAAGGCAATGCGCGTGTCGTGGAAGAACACAACAAGCCCTTCTTTGAATGGGCGCTGGAATCCATCCGCAACATGCTCAAGGGTTCGGGCAAACCACAGACCTGACCGCGTATTTCAGGGGGAAACGATGCAGGAGAAACGCAAACATGCCAGGAAGCACATCGGCTGCGCCTTCAAGGTCAGCGATATCAACCGCAAACAGCTCATCGGCTGCATGGTTGATCTTTCCGAAGACGGCTTCATGCTGCTGACCGATCAGATCCACGGGGCCGGAGCGGTGCTGCAGCTACGTGTGGATTTTCCGAGCGAGGTGAATGGCGTGAGTCACATCGAACTGGGTGCGGAAAGTCTCTGGGCCGGCGCCGCCAACAAGGCCAACCATTTCTGGGCCGGCTTTCGCATCATCGATCTGTCCGACAGCGCCGCCGCCACGCTTGCTGTCGTGATCAGCAAAAGCCTCAGCACGAATCTGGGGTAAGGCTGTCCTGATTCTGTGCAGCCGGGCCGCACCTTCCCGGACGGAATTCATCACCACTTGACGCGCGGCTTGAGTTTGGCGAGCCGTTGGGTACTATTGCCGCCCATGTCCCTAGGCCCCGTGATGATCGACCTCGCCGCGACGGCACTCAGCGCCGAAGAGCGCGAGCTGCTGGTGCATCCGCTGGTCGGCGGAGTGATCCTGTTCACGCGCAACTACACCGATCCCGGACAACTCACCGCGCTGGTTGCCGACATTCACGCCGTTCGTCAACCGCACTTGCTGGTCGCCGTCGATCATGAAGGCGGCCGCGTGCAGCGTTTTCGCGAGGGTCTGACGCGCCTGCCGGCCGCGGCCCTGTTCGGTGAGTTGCATGAGCGCGATGCGCGGCGCGCGCGGCAGCTGGCGGAGACCGGCGGCTGGCTGATGGCGGTGGAGTTGCGTGCGCTGGGTGTGGATTTCAGTTTCGCGCCGGTGCTGGATCTGAACTTCGGCGTCAGCAGCGTGATTGGCGATCGCGCCTTCCACCGCCGGCCCGATATCGTCGCCGAACTCGCGCAGGCCTATATGCGCGGCATGCAACACGCCGGCATGGCCGCCACCGGCAAGCATTTCCCCGGCCACGGCGCCGTGCAGGCCGACTCGCACCTTGAACTGCCGATCGACACGCGACGATATGAGGACATCCTGGTCGAAGACCTGCTGCCCTTCGAGCGCATGATCGGCTACGGCCTCGCCGCTGTGATGCCGGCGCATGTGGTGTACTCGCAGGTCGATCCGCTGCCGGCGGGCTTTTCGCCGTTCTGGATCAGGGAAGTGCTGCGCAAACGCCTGGGCTTCCAGGGCGTGGTGTTCAGCGACGACCTGCATATGGAAGCCGCCGGTGTTGCCGGTGATTACGTGGCGCGCGCCCAGGCCGCACTGCACGCGGGCTGCGACATGGTCTTGGTCTGCAATGACCGCGCGGGTGCGGTGCAGATTCTCGACGGACTGACGCACAGCCATGATCCGGTTGCCCAGATGCGTCTGGCGCGCATGCATGGCCGGCAGCCGATCACTCGCGAGGCGCTGCAAAATGATCCGGCGTGGAAGGAAGCGGTGAAGAATCTGGAAGGGCTGGATAGTGCGCCCTGTCTGGAGCTGGATGTATGAAAGGCAACTTTTAACTTTGAACCGTTAACGTTTATCGCTTGGCCAGGACAGGGACGGTTCAGAGTTGAAAGTTGGTCATTGCTGGCATTCCAGACAGATTGCCGCCTATAATCCCTCGCAAATTCCAATAGTGTGCAAACAACTGATATGCCCATAACCGCACAGCAGGCCTTCGAGGCTTATCGCACGGCAGATCTGCTGCATTCGGAGCAGGCGGTGGAAGCAGCCCTGGATCGCATGGCTGTGCAGATCACCGCGCAACTCGCCGATAGCAATCCGCTGCTGTTGTGCGTGTTGACCGGCGGCATCATCCCGACGGGCAAGCTGACCACGCGTCTGGATTTTCCGCTGCAACTCGATTACCTGCATGCCACGCGCTACCGCGGCGCAACGCGCGGCGGTGAATTGAACTGGATCGCGCATCCTTCCATCAGCCTGCGCGACCGGGTGGTGTTGGTGGTCGACGATATTCTCGATGAAGGCACGACGCTGGCCGCCATTATCGAGCACTGTCGCAGCGAAGGCGCCAGCCAAGTGCACAGTGCGGTGCTGGTCAACAAACTTCACGACCGAAAATATCACAATATCAAGGCCGACTTCACCGGCCTCGAAGTGCCGGACCGCTATGTGTTCGGTTATGGCATGGACTACAAGGATTATCTGCGCAATGCGCCCGGCATCTACGCCGTGCAAGGTGCCTGACGCGGCATCCGTTATTCAATATCGACCGGGCAAGCTGTCATGCCGGGTCACGACGCAAGGAACAGACCAGTGGCAATGAAGGCGGAATTGGCAATTATCGGCGGCAGCGGACTGTCGTCGCTGAAGATGCTCGAGATCGTCGAGCGCGAGATCGTGCACACACCGTATGGCGAACCCTCCAGTCCACTGGTGATGGGTACGGTGTGCGGCAAAGAGGTGGTGTTCCTGGCGCGTCACGGCACCAGTCACACCATTCCGCCGCACAAGGTCAATTATCGCGCCAACATGTGGGCGCTGAAAAACATGGGTGTGCAGCGCGTGATCGCGGTGGCGGCGGTGGGCGGCATCCGCGCCGACATGCTGCCTGGCTACATCGCCTTCCCGGATCAGATCATCGACTACACTTGGTCGCGATATCACACCTTTTTCGAAAGTGATCTGAGCCATGTCACGCATATCGATTTCACGCGGCCTTACTGTGAGGAACTGCGCCAGGAGTTGCTGGCCAGTGCGCGCGGACTCGGACTCGGCGCTGTGGAGAGCGGCACCTATGGCGCGACGCAGGGCCCACGGTTGGAGACGGCCGCCGAGATCAACCGCTTGGAACGCGACGGCTGCGATCTGGTCGGCATGACCGGTATGCCGGAAGCCGCGCTAGCCCGCGAACTGGGCCTGTGTTACGCCGCGTGTGCGGTGGTTGCGAACTGGGCGGCCGGGCGCGGCGCCGCCGAGATATCGATGGATGATATCGATGCGAATCTCAAGACCGGCATGGACAAGGTGCGGCGCTTGTTCGAGCATTTGTTGCCGGCGTACTGTCCGGTGCCTTGAGCGTATCCACGGGTTCCTCAAGCCACATTTTTCACCGCAAGCGTTTTCAGCAACGCCTCTACAGTTTCTACCCGATCGGTCAATGTCGGCAGCAATGAAGTAAACCGCAGCTTGTCCTTGCCGTCGAGTTTATAGGTATTGGGCTTGT
>JBGPWJ010000296.1:0-2693 GCA_041492115.1 Gammaproteobacteria bacterium | reverse complement strand
TCTACCTGAGATTGAATTATGCAACTGCCCCGTTTGAAGAAGCTGATCATCGATGCCTTGGAAGATCTCAAGGCCATCGACATCAAAGTGCTGGACGTGCGCGGCAAGACCAGCTTCACCGATTTGATGGTGATCGCGTCCGGCACCTCGAACCGTCACGTCAAATCGATCGCCGACAACGTCGTGATCAAGGCCAAGGAGGCCGGTATCCGCCCGCTGGGTGTGGAGGGCGCGCGCGAAGGCGAGTGGGTGCTGGTCGATCTCGCCGACGCTGTCGTGCATGTGATGCAGCCGACCATGCGCGATTTCTACAACCTGGAGAAGCTCTGGGCCGTGGCGGGTGAGACCGAGGTGGTCGCGGCGAAGGTCCCGGCGGTGAAGAAAGCGGCGATGAAGAAAGCCGCGGCAAAGAAACCGGCACTGAAAAAATCCGCCGCGAAGGCGCCTGCCGCGACCAAGAAGCGCGCGCCGCGCGCGAAGAAATCCTGACGGGCTGAAGTGCGTGTGGCGCGCGCCGGTTGCAGGGACGTGAGGGGCGCTGAAGATTATTTTCAGAGGTTCATGACGCGTTCAATATCCGAAGTTAACAGTCAGCAATGCGCATCCATCTGATCGCCGTCGGCAACCGCATGCCCGCCTGGGTGAATGAGGGTTACCGCGAATATGCCCAGCGTCTGCCGCCGGAATGCGCCTTGCACCTGCAGGAGATCGCGCCGGGCAGGCGCGGCAAGGGTGCCGATCTCGAACGCATCCGCAGTGATGAAGGCGCGCGCATGCTCGCCGCGTTGCCGCGCGCGGTGCATGTCGTGGCGCTGGATGTCGCCGGCAGTTCCTGGAGCACAGAGGCCTTGTCGCGACAACTGGCGCACTGGCTGCAAGGCGGCCGCGACCTGGCGCTGCTGGTGGGCGGGCCCGAAGGCCTGTCGGAAGAGTGCCGGAGTCGCGCCGATCAGAGTTGGTCATTATCACCGCTGACCTTGCCGCACCCACTGGTGCGGGTGGTGGTGGCTGAGCAGTTGTATCGGGCCTGGAGTGTGTTGCAAGGGCATCCATATCATCGGGAATGAAATCTGATGTGCTTGGCCGCGCGCACCGGAGCATATCGTTCACAGTGCAAAGTAACGGTCGAATTCATGACGCCACCACCCGACCTCTATCTCGCCTCCGCTTCACCGCGGCGCCGTGAATTGCTGGCGCAGATCGGCATTCAATTCGAAACGCTGGCGGTGACGGTCGAGGAATGGCGAGCCGCCAATGAGACGCCGCTGGCCTACGTGCAGCGCGTGGCGCTTGCCAAGGCGCAGGCCGGGTGGGCGGAGCTGGGTGCGCGTGTTCCGCGACCGGTGCTGGGTGCGGACACCGAGGTGGTGTTAGATGGTGAGGTGCTGGGCAAGCCGCAGGATCGCGACCATGGTCTGGCCATGTTGGCGCGTCTGTCCGGTCGGACACACGAGGTGTTGAGTGCCGTCGCAATCGTGACCGGGGAGCGGGTGCTGACGCGACTGTCGCGCAGCTCGGTGAGCTTCCGGGTGATGACGGCGGCGCAATGCGCCGCTTACTGGGCAACCGGCGAGCCGCTCGGCAAGGCCGGAGGTTATGCAATCCAGGGTCGCGGGGCGCTGTTTGTCACTGACCTGCACGGCAGCTATTCGGGTGTGATGGGCTTGCCGCTGTGCGAGACCGGGGAATTGCTGCGCGAGTTGGGGATCGAACTGCTCGGAGCAATCAGATAGTGGCGGTGTCACAGAATTTAACTTGCCAGTACGCGTCAGCTCCGTGAAACTGCGCCTATGAGTGAAGAGATACTGATCAATGTCACCCCACGGGAAACCCGCGTGGCTTTGGTCGAGAATGGCGTGCTCAATGAAGTATTCATCGAGCGCACGCGTCGGCGCGGTCTGGTGGGCAATATCTACAAGGGCCGGGTCAACCGGGTGCTGCCGGGCATGCAGGCCGCCTTCGTCGACATCGGTCTGGAGCGGGCGGCATTTCTGCACGCTTCCGATGTCGCGTCATTGCCGGACGATGACAATACCTCGGTCGAGCGCCGCATCGAAACCATTTCCGAATTGCTGCGCGAAGGTCAGGAGTTGCTGGTGCAGGTGGTCAAGGACCCGCTCGGCAGCAAGGGCGCGCGTCTCACCACGCATATCACCATCCCGTCGCGCTACCTGGTATTCCTGCCCGACGCCGGCAATGTCGGCGTCTCCAGCAAGATCGAAGCCGAGACCGAACGCCAGCGTCTCAAGCAGATCGTCCAGGACGCCATACAGCCGCAGGACAGCGGCGGTTATATCGTGCGCACCGCGGCCGAAGGGGCCAGCGCCGAGGCCTTGCAGCAGGACAGAGTGTTTCTGCGCAAGCTCTGGCAATCGATTCAGGAGCGGGTCGCGACGGCAGCATCGGGCTCCATCGTGCATGAGGACCTGACATTGTCTCTACGGGCCTTGCGCGACATGGCCAGTAGTGCCATCGAGAAGGTGCGCATCGATTCGCGCGAGTCCTATCTGCGCGCGATCGAATTCACCCAGCAGTACATTCCCGAAATCACACACACGCTGGAGCATTACCCCGGTGAGCGCCCGATCTTCGATCTGTACGCTGTCGAGGATGAAATCCAGAAGGCGCTGGAGCGCAAGGTGCAGCTTAAATCGGGCGGCTATCTGATCATCGATCAGACCGAGGCGCTCACC
>JBGPWJ010000068.1:0-10888 GCA_041492115.1 Gammaproteobacteria bacterium | reverse complement strand
CGATTCAGTTGGCCATTTACATCAGTTGGCTAATGCACGGCGTGCGCGGCGCCATTGTCGCCGGCGTGCTGTTTTTTCTGCCGGCGTTCTTCCTGCTGTCGCTGTTGGCGTGGATCTATCTTGCCTTCGGCAATGTGCCAATGGTACAGGGCATTTTCTACGGCATCCGACCGGCGGTGGTGGCGATCGTGCTGTTCGCGGCGTGGCGCATCGGCAGCCGCGCATTGAAAAATGAAGTGTTGTGGGGCATGGCGGCGCTGGCCTTTATCGCCAGTCTGTATTTCAAGATCGCCTTCCCATGGATCGTTCTGGCGGCCGCACTGCTGGGCGCTCTCGGCGGCAAGCTCGTGCCCGGTAAGTTCAAGGCGGGCGGCGGGCACGGCGCCTCCAACAAGCAATACGGCCCGGCGATTATTGATGACGATACGCCACCACCCGCGCACGCCCGCTTTACCTGGGGCAGACTGGCCCTCATCAGCGCCGCCTTTGTCCTGGTCTGGCTGGGCGCGATGCTGGTGACACAAGGCGTGCCCGATCTTTACAACATGGGCGCGTTCTTCACCAAGGCCGCTTTTCTCACCATCGGCGGCGCGTATGCGGTGCTGCCGTATGTGTATCAGGGCGGCGTGGAGCACTTCGGCTGGCTGACCGGCCCGCAGATGATGGACGGCCTCGCGCTGGGCGAGACGACACCAGGGCCGCTGATCATGGTTGTCACCTGGGTGGGTTATCTTGGCGGCGTGGCCAAGGGCGTGGTCGGCGGCAACGTCATCGCCAGTGGACTCGCGGGTGCGAGTGTCGCCACTTTCTTCACTTTCCTGCCGTCCTTCTTTTTTATTCTGGTGGGTGGACCTGTGATCGAAGCCACTCGCGGCGAACTCAAGTTCACCGCGCCGCTCACCGGCATTACCGCCGCCGTGGTTGGTGTCATTCTCAACTTGGCAGCATTCTTCGCCTGGCATACCTTCTGGCCGAAAGGCGTGAACGCCGCGCCCTTCGCCGGCGGCATCGATGCGTTCCCGATCGTTATCGCCATCGCCGCCTTCGTCGCCCTCTGGAAGTACAAAGCCGACATCATGAAAGTGATCGGCGTGTGCGCCCTGCTCGGGCTGGCTTATTCCTTGGTCCTCTGAGAACCGGCATGACCAATGAAATACAGCAAAATGATCACTCACCACACTCAGAGTGGAGAAACCCATGAGCCGCACCCTCACCGCCGCTGATCTTAAACCGCTGCTCAGCGCCGGCCGCGTCACTGTGCTCGACGTACGCCGTCAGAACGACTTCGATGCCGACCCGCTGATGCTGCCCGGTGCACAGCGTTGTAACCCGGAAGACATCGACACCTGGAGCCGGCAACTGCATTCCGATCAGGACATCGTGCTGTACTGCGCACGCGGCGGCTCGGTAAGCAACAGCGTACTCGATGCACTGCTCACCAAGCAGCTCAAGGCCCGCTATATCGAAGGTGGTATCGTGGCCTGGAAGGATGCCGGCGGCGAAGTGAGTTGATCAACGTAGGGGCGCTTATCTGTAATAACTCGGAACGAAGGAACCTGCCATGTTTCATATTGCCGTCCTGTCACGCAACGTTTCAATCATCTTTATTACCCTCGTGCTCACGGCTGCTGTGGCGGCAGAGTCTCATGCGGCAATGGATACCACGAAGATTGAGCAGATAACGGGGCTGAAAGGAACCTTCTCGAAAGGGGAAAATGTTTTCAAAATCAGCAAGCCCCGCACCGACATCAAGGTTCAGGTGGATAACTGGCAGGTTCCGCCTTTCATGGGCTTGACGTCCTGGGTTGCTTTCACACCCGCGCATGATGCGCAGCTTATGGCGATGGGCGACCTGGTACTGTTCGAGGACGAAGTGAATCCAGTCATGAGCGTCGCCCTTGATGCCGGGTTGGAGGTTACAGCCTTGCATAACCACTTCTTTTTCGATCAGCCGAAGGTGTACTTCATGCATATCGGCGGCATGGGAAATATTGACGACTTGGCTGGTGATGTCAAAAAAGTCTTTGACGAAGTGAACACAATCCGCAAAGCCAGGCCCACACCCGCAAATGAATTTCCAGGCAACCAGATCGGTCGAGTGAACAGCATAACCGCCGCACCCCTCGAAGCCGTATTCGGAACCAAGGGGCAGTCCAGCAATGGCATGTTCAAAATAGTAATAGGTCGATCTGTCACCATGCACGGAGTTTCACTTGGCAAGGAAATGGGCGTCAACACCTGGGCCGGGTTTGCGGGCTCCGACGACCAAGCTGTGGTGGATGGGGATTTCGCCGTGTTGGAAGACGAATTGCAGCCCGTTCTAAAGGCGATGCGGGCCGGTGGAATCAATATCGTGGCGATCCATCAGCACATGAGCTTGGCACAGCCGCACTATTTGTTCCTACATTACTGGGGGAAAGGGAAAGCCGGAGATTTAGCGAAAGTTATTCACCGGACTTTGGATTTCCAGGAGAAATGATTTGCAGAAAATGCGCTGATCAAAGAGGAGTCAAGCATGAAATGGGTAACCCGCGAACGTCCCAAGATCGACCGCATCGCCTGTCCGTGGCTGATCGCGCGATTCATCGACAAACAGGCGGAATTTTTATACGTGCCCGCCGATCAAGTGCGGGCCGTGGCGGAACAGAGCGGCGCGATTCCCTATGACATACCCGGCGTGGAGATGACACATGTCGGCGAGCTGTGCAGCTTCGACACCTTCCTGAACAAGTACCAGCTCAACGATCCCGCCTTGCGGCAACTCGCCGTGATCGTGCGCGGCGCCGACACGGCGCGCATGGATCTGGCACCGCAGTGCGCGGGCCTGATGGCCTTGTCACTCGGCCTGTCGCACAATTTCACTGACGATCACGAGATGCTGCGGCATGGCATGGTGATGTATGACGCGCTGTATGCCTGGTGTCAGTCCTGCCAGAGCGAGCAGCACGGCTGGCCGCCCGCGCCAAGAGCCGGCACATAACACAAGATAGTTACAATGGGGAAGCACAACCGGACGGACCTGGAATGAAACACTCGGAGTTTCAGATGGAACTATTCTGAACCCGCACCTGTCACAGCCCTAGAACTACAGCGCGGATTCCTCGCGGTTCATAACCTGATGCAGGCGCACCAGATCTTGCAGTTCGACATGCTTGTTGTTCACCGTGAGCAGGCCCTGCTCCTGGAATTTTGTCAGGGTGCGGCTGACGGTTTCCAGTTTCATGCCGAGGTAATGACCGATCTCGGCGCGCGTCATGCGCAGGTGAAACTCAGTCGCTGAATAGCCGCGTGCGACGTAGCGCTGCGAGAGATTGAGCAGGAAGGCGGCGAGCCGTTCCTCGGCGCGCATGCCGCCGAGCAGCATCATGATGCCGTGGTCGCGGATGATCTCGCGGCTCATCAGCTTGTGGAACTGGTGTTGCAGCGCCGGGATCTCACGGCACAGACCTTCGAGCTGCGGGAAGGGAATCTCGCACAGCTCGCTGTCCTCCAGGGCGACGGCATTGCAGGTATTGTGGTCGGTGCTGATCGCATCCATGCCGATGATCTCACCGGCCATGTGAAAGCCGGTGATATGTTCCTGGCCGTCTTCCTGCAATTCGTAGGTCTTGAAAAAGCCGGTGCGGATCGCAAACAGGAACTGAAATGGCGCACCGACCCGGAATACATGCTCGCCACGCTGCATATGCTTGCGCCGGGTGACCAGACGATCCAGCCGGTCCATATCCGAGGCTTCCAGGCCGATTGGCAGGCACAGTTCACGCAGACTGCAACTCGAACAGGCCTGCTTGAGACCGTTAACATTCATCATGATCTTGTTGAGAGGTTGTTGATTTTGAGCATCCATCGAACGTCACTCTATTGATCAGGATCAATGTAAATACGGCGGGGAACTACCAAACTAGGGTCAATTGAAACTACTTCAGACACGTCAGCCTGTACTTGACTATAGACTATGTCCATTAGAGCACAAGGGATGAACCCCATACAAGACGCGCCCAATCTGGAATTCGACGCTGATCTGATCCGTCGTCTCGACCGCACCGGGCCGCGTTACACCTCCTACCCCACCGCCGACCGCTTCGTGGAGGCCTTTGACGAGCAGACCTATATCGCCTGGACGCAGCGCCGCAACGTTGGTGTCAAGCGCCGGCCGCTGTCCTTGTACTTCCACATCCCTTTCTGCAACACCCTGTGCTTCTACTGTGGCTGCAACAAAGTCATTACCAAGGACAAGGGTAAGGCCGTCACCTACCTCGAATATCTGACCAAAGAACTCGATATGCAGGCCAAGCTGTTCAGTCCTGGGGATAAAGTCGAGCAGTTGCACTGGGGCGGCGGCACACCGACCTTCCTCAGCAACGAGCAGATGCGCGACCTGATGCGCGCCACACGCGAGCGCTTCAACCTGGTCGACGATGCCCAGGGTGAGTATTCCATCGAACTCGACCCGCGCAAGATCAATGCCGAGACCGTGGCCGTGCTGCGCGAGATAGGATTCAATCGCATCAGCATGGGAGTGCAGGATTTCGATCCGGCGGTGCAGAAGGCCGTTAACCGCATTCAGTCCGAAGAAGAGACCCTGGCGATCATCGCGGCGGCGCGCGCCCACCAGTTCAAATCGATCAGCATCGATCTGATCTACGGTTTGCCCAAACAAACCGTCATGACCTTCAACCAGACCTTGAAGAAGATCATCGACGCAAACCCGGACCGCATTGCGGTGTACAACTACGCTCACCTGCCGACCCTGTTCAAGCCGCAGCGGCGCATCGCCGAGGCCGATCTGCCGAACCCGGACACCAAGCTCGACATCCTCGGGCTGACCATCATGCGCCTCACCGAGGCCGGTTATGTGTACATCGGCATGGACCATTTCGCCAAGCCCGACGACGAACTGACCATCGCACAGCGCCGCGGCCGCCTGCAGCGGAATTTCCAGGGCTATTCCACCCACGCCGATGCCGACCTGATTGCCATGGGTGTCTCGGCCATCGGCAAGATCGGCCCCACCTACAGCCAGAATTTCCGCGACCTCGAGAGTTACTACCACAAGCTCGACATGGGTGCGTTGCCGATCATGCGCGGCCTCGAACTTACCCAGGACGATCTGCTGCGCCAGTGCATCATCAATGCCCTGATGTGCCACTTCGAACTGTTCATGGAACCGGTCGAGATCGCGTTCCTCATCAGCTTCGAAAACTACTTCGCCCGCGAATTGGAAGACCTCAAGAAAATGGAAGATGACGGCCTGCTCACACTCGGCGACCGCTGGCTCAGCGTCACGCCGAAAGGCCGGCTGCTGATCCGCAACATCTGCATGGTGTTCGACAAGTACCTGCGCGCCGGCAGCGACAGCAAGCGCTACTCACGGGTCATATGACCGCGCAGTCGTTTCTGCCACCACTGCCCGAGTGGCCGCTCAGCGGGCTGCTGCGCACGCTGCCGGACAGCGCGCACGTCGAGATCCTGTCCAGATTGTTCAACCATCTGCTGCGCGGCCAGCGCATCGCCGAACGCCTGCCGGAACTGAACGGCAAGCGCATCTGCCTGACATTCACCGACACCCGCAGCGCTCTGCACTTTCGTATCGAGCAGGGCTGTTTCCGGCGGCAGTCCGCGAGCGCTCGCGATAGCCACGCCTGGGACGTGCGCATCAGCGGCACGCTGCATGATTTTCTGCTGCTGGCGACGCGCCGCGAAGATCCCGACACCCTGTTCTTCAACCGGCGTCTCAACATCGAGGGCGACACTGAGACAGGTCTGCACGTGAAGAACCTGCTCGACGCGCTGGACTACGATATGCAGGCCCATCTCGATGCCGTGCTGGGTGTACGATTCGGCCGCTTGGCCAGCGAGGTGCTGCGGCGCAGCGGTGTGGAACGTTTGCTTTCCAGTCTGCGGCTGGCATGATGCCAGTTGTTTTGGGCCGGCGCGAATCAGAATTAACGTAGGGGCGGGTCTGAGACCCGCCCAGGCTTGGCACTCTCTCAAGCTCATGCAGGGCTAGCCTGAGACCCGCCCCTACATTGATTCACCCTGCCACAGCATGCCGGGCTCACCATACCAGTAACCATTGCAGACGCCTTGGCCGAGGTACGCAGCACTGAGCTGTTCCGCCTCGGGCACTGCCATCTGTCCATCGACTGCGGCGCGGAACAGCGCGACGATCTCTTGCATTCCTGACGCCTGCGGCGACAGCCGCAGCACATCGACGTTCAGCACCAGCAGTTCGTTCACTGCACCGAGCAGATTGCAGGTACCGCCCGACTGGACTTGAATGCCGTTCAGCGTGAACAGGTGTTCGCCCTCGCGGGTATTCATGGCCATGCCTTCGCTATAGTCGCCACAACGCAACTGGCAATCATCCTTGGGCAGATTGTGGGCGCGCGCTGTGAAGCACCGCGCCGAAAACGCCAGCGGCAGACGGCCGAAGGCGAATACCTCCGTCTCCAGTCCCGCCGGCCGCGCCTGCTGCAACTGCGCGAGCGTGACGCGCGACAGTTCCACCGGCAGCACCCAGCGGCGCGCACCGAGATCGGCGAGCAGTTCCAGTGTCGCCGCGTTATAGCTGTTGATGTGTGGACCGGCCACGAACGGCACGCGGCCGGCCAGCAACTGCACCGCGCCGATGTCATTGGCCTCGACACAGAAGCGACCGTTGTCGGCGATGCGCTGCAAGGTCAACAGCTCGGACTCCGCCTCCAGCAGCGCCAGACTGCTCAATACCACCTGCTTGCCAGCGTCGTTCAGGCGCTCGGCGATCTCCAGCCAATCGGCAAGACGCAGGGCGCGGCGCTTGGAACACACCGTCTCGCCGAGGTAGACGCCATCGAGCGGCCAGTCCGCGACAGCCGAATAAAAATCGAAGACCGCATCGCGCGACCAGAGATACAGCAAGGGACCGAGTGAGAGTTTCATTGCCACGGCCTGTGATACGCCCCCAAGGTATGGGTGCGTCCTTCCGCCACTTTGTCGAGCTGCGCCAGCCAGTCGTGGCGCACCGCGAAATGCGTCGGGTCGGCCTGACAGGCATCGAGCGCCGCGCGCAGCACCTGCGTGACCTGCGCGATATACGCCGGACTGCGCTGTCGGCCTTCGACCTTGATCGCGGCAACGCCGGCTTGGTACAACTCCGGCAGCATCTCCAGCACATTGAGACTGGTGGGTTCTTCCAGCGCATAGAACGTCTGGCCACCGACTTCGAAGCGGCCTTTGCACAAGGTCGGATAACCGGCTTTTTCAGTGGCGGCATACTGATCGATGAGCACGCCGTTGAGACGCGCGCGCCGCCCGAACGCGCCCTCCTCCCAACGCACCGCCTTGGCCGGCGAACAGACACCGCAAGTGTTGGGCGATTCGCCGGTGACATACGATGACAAAGCACAACGTCCTTCCACCATCACACACAGACTGCCGAAGCCGAACACCTCCACCTCCGCCGTGGCATTTTCGATCACATGCCGCACCTGCGCCAACGACAGCACGCGCGGCAACACGACGCGCTGCACATTGAACTGCTCACGGTAGAACGCGATCGCGAGGTGATTGGTGGCCGAGGCCTGCACCGATAGATGCAGGCGCAGTTGCGGATGCGTGCGCGCGGCATAGCGCAACAGACCGGGATCGGCCATGATCACCGCATCGACGCCCAGTTGCGCGGCGCTGTCGACAGCCTGCGTCCAGGTCGCCCATTGCGCGGGCTGCGGATAGGTATTGATGGCCATGAAGACCTTGCGGCCGGCGGCATGCGCGTAGTCCAATCCGGTGCGCGCTTCTGTTAGATCGAAATTCAAGCCGGGGAAATTGCGCGCGTTGGTGCCGTCGCGCAGGCCGATATAAACACAGTCCGCGCCATGATCGACAGCGGCGCGCAAGGCCGGCAGACTGCCGGCCGGACAGACCAGCTCCATGCGCGCGCTCATTGCAGGCATGACCGGCTGTCCTGCTGCGCACCCTGACAACTGCCGCGACGGCACAGTTCCTGTTCTATGCCGTTCAAGACGCGCCATTTGTACTGACACCAGTCCGGTGCCAGCAGCAACGCGGCCGACGCGCTCCCGGTGAGGCGATGGAACACCACCTCGGGCGGCGTCAACTCGATGAGATCAGCGGCGACCTGAATGTATTCGTCGAGCGTCCAGGCGCGATACTCGCCGCGCCGCCATTCGTTGGCGAGCAGCGTGCCCTTCACGACATGCAGCGGATGCAGTTTCAACCCTTCCACTCCCTGATTCAGCAGGCGCGCCAGCGTGACACGCGCATGCCAGGGCTGCTCGCCGGGCAGACCGACAATCATGTGTGCGCACACTGGTAGGCCGCGCGCGTGGGCGCGACGCACCGCGTCCTGATACTCGGCAAAGCCGTGGCCACGATTGACGCGCGCCAGTGACCTGTCAAAGCTCGATTGCACGCCCAGCTCCAGCCAGATCTCGTAGCCTTGCGCGCGATATTCTGCGAGCAGATCCAGCACCGCATCGGGCACACAGTCCGGACGCGTGCCGATCGCGAGACCAATCACACCCTCCTGTGCCAACGCCTCGTCATACAATTGCCGCAGGCGCACCGGACTGTCATAGGTATTGGTATAGGCCTGGAAATAAGCGAGGAACAATTTCGCTCGGGTCCGTTTGGCAATGACGCGCCGGCCGGCGTCGATCTGCTGCGCGAGCGGAACCGGTTGCCGGCCGTTGGGACTGAAGGAGCTGTTGTTGCAAAACGTGCAGCCGCCCGTGCCTTTGCTGCCATCGCGGTTCGGACAAGTGAAGCCGACGTCGAGCGCCAGCTTGTGTACGCGCTCGCCGTGACGGCGCAGCAAGTCCTGACCCAGTGTATTTACGACAGCGGCGAGGGTCATTTTCGATCAGAGTCCAGGTTTTTGAATGAATCTCGCGAAGTCCTGTCACTCCCTCTCCCTACGGGAGAGGGTTGGGGTGAGGGGGATATAAACGGTTTCGATGCCATAGGTACCCTCACCCTGTCCCTCTCCCGAAGGGAGAGGGACTCATCCTGTAAGACGTTCTAAAGACAATGAACCTCAATCCAGCACTGAGACACAATCCAATTCCAACAGCATCCTCCAGTATGGCTTTATGCCGCGTCTATCCGCATGGCACATTGATGTGGATCAAGCGCATCACACACAGTTGCCGTATCATGCAATGAAGAGTGTCCGAGACCCCGCCGCAATGATTCATACCTCCCTGCCACCGCTGCTGATCCGTGGACGACGTCTGCTGCCAATCATCCAGGGCGGTATGGGCGTGGGCATCTCCGCGCATCAATTGGCCGGCGCCGTCGCCAAAGAAGGCGCGATCGGCACCATTGCCAGCGTCGACCTGCGCCGCCTGCATCCCGACCTGATGGCGCGTACACGCAAAACCTTCGACCACGACGCGCTGGCGCAGACCAATATCGAGGCGCTGGATCGCGAGGTGCGCGCCGCGCGCGCGATCGCCGGCAAGGACGGCTTCCTCGCCGTGAACGTGATGCGCGCGGTGTCCAACTACGCCGAACTGATTGTGCAGGCCTGCAAGAGCGGCGCGAACGCCATCATCATGGGCGCCGGTCTGCCCATGGATCTACCGGAACTGACGGCCGATTATCCCGATGTCGCCCTGATACCGATTCTGTCCGAGGAGCGCGGCGTGCGCGCCGTGCTGAAGAAATGGCTGCGCAAGGGCCGCGCGCCGGATGCCATCGTCATCGAACACCCGCGCTACGCCGGCGGACATCTGGGCGCGACACGCCTGGAGGAAGTCGACGATCCCAAGTTTGATTTCAAGCGCGTGCTGATGGAAATCCGCGAGGTCATTGCACAACTCGGCCAGTCGATCGAGAACATTCCGCTGCTCCCGGCCGGTGGCATCAACTCCTTCAGCAAGTTGCGCGAACTGTTCGACCTCGGCGCCAGCGGCGCGCAGATCGGCACACCGTTCGCGGTCACGGCAGAATGCGATGCACACCTTAATTTCAAGAAGGTGCTGGCCGACGCCGGACCCGCCGACATTGTCACCTTCATGAGCGCCGCCGGCCTGCCGGCACGCGCCGTGCTCACGCCCTGGCTGAAGCGTTACCTCGCCAAGGAACCGCGCTTACGTGCCGCGGCCACGCCGGGCTGCGGCAACTGCCCGAGCAAACTCGAATGCCTGACGCACTGCGGCTTCAAAGACGGCAACCCCGCCGCCGGTCAATTCTGCATCGAGGCCCAGCTCGCCGCCGCGCAGCGCGGCAACATCCATAGTGGACTGTTCTTCCGCGGCTCAGAATCACTGCCATTCGGCACCGAGATCCGCAGCGTGCGCGAGTTGCTCGAATATCTGTTGAATGGTGTGGCTTCAACACCTGCCTTAGTCTGATCACCAGGCACTTGTTCCGATGTAAGGGCGGGACTAAGATCCGCCCCGTAAAGCACCAAGTAGAATGAATTTCGCGCCGCCCTATGACTCCCTCTCCCTACGGGAGAGGGTTGGGGTGAGGGGGATCTATAACGGTTTTGATGTTATTGATTTATTCCCCTCACCCTGGCCCTCTCCCGCAGGGAGAGGGGACTCACTATCTGATTGACGGATTAATCAGTGCTTCCATAGGATCAACCCAGCGACAGTCGCCGATACAAACGCATGGCGTTGAAGATGTTGAGCCATAGCAGTACGCAGGCCAACAGCCAGGCGAGTGCTGCCGGATAGGTCAGCCACACCGGCTGCACCACCGCACCGATCAGCAATATCAAGGCCAGCAGGTATGCATGAAACTGCCGGCGCGCCACGCGCTCGGGAATAAAATCCTTCATGGTCGGCAGGCGCGTACGCCGCTCGGCGCGCGTGTGCAATTGCGCATGCAGGTGCAGCCAAGCCAGGAACGGCACGATCTTGTACAACATGCCGCT
>JBGPWJ010000287.1:0-2856 GCA_041492115.1 Gammaproteobacteria bacterium | reverse complement strand
GAGCGAACCGTAAACCTCGTCGGTCGACACATGCAGGAAACGAAACGCCGTGTGTTCACTGTCCGGCAACGCACGCCAATACGCCAGGCTCGCTTCCAGCAGGGCGAAGGTGCCGACGATATTGGTCGTGATGAATGGCGCGGGACCGTCGATGGAACGATCGACATGACTCTCCGCGGCGAAATTGATGATCGCCTGCGGCCGGTGTTCGGCAAGCAGTCGACTGACCAATGCCTGATCACCGATATCACCGCGCACAAAGACATGATCCGGGTGCGACTTGAGCGGCGCGAGCGTATCAAGATTGCCGGCGTAGGTCAGGGCATCGAGATTGACGACCCGGATGCCGCCGGCCTGTATCAGCCCGAGAACAAAATTACTGCCGATGAATCCCGCGCCACCGGTAACCAGCCAAGTCTTCATGCGACGCACACTCGGTAACAACCGATGGCACTCGGGGAAATCAGATAGCTCATGAGGGACGTCTCAGAACGGGATATCGTCGTCGAAATCCGCCGGTCCGCCGGCGGGCGCGGACGGCGCGGCACTGCCGCGCGCAGGAGAAGAATCCTCGTGACTGTTGTAGCTGGCACCGCCACCACTGCCCTGCTTGCTGCCGAGCATCTGCATATCAGAGGCGACGATTTCGGTCGTGTAACGGTCCTTGCCTTCCTTGTCCTGCCACTTGCGGGTGCGCAGGCTGCCTTCGACATAAGCCTGAGCGCCTTTCTTCAAGTATTCGCCGACAATCTCGGCGAGCTTGCCGAAGAACACCACGTTGTGCCACTCGGTGCGTTCCTGCTTGTCGCCGGACTGTTTGTCCTTCCAACTCTCGCTGGTGGCGATCGTGACATTGGCCACGGCCGAACCGCTCGGCAGATACTTGACCTCCGGGTCTTTACCCAGATGCCCGACCAGAATTACTTTATTGACGCCGCGTGACATAGTGAAATCCTCATTGGTTTGTGCAGTCCATTGTCTTTAGTGCTCAGCGGGCAGTTTACCCTTCCGCCGGGGAAAATTCACGCAAGGCGTCGAAGTCCAGGACCTGCTTGTCGATCTTCAGATACGCCACGCCCTCCGCAGCGATCACCACCGCCTCGGCGACGCCCGGTACCTGGGTCAGGCGCGCGGAAAGATCCCGCGCCTGCGTTTCGTTGACCGTGCCGATATTGAGCAGATGACTGGAAAGCGCGCGCGGGTTCTGCATATTGAATGCCGCCACGAACCAGATCAGGGTCATCACCGCACAAGCCATGAACACTGCACCGAGACCCTCCTGGCCATGCAACCAACCACCGAGCATGCCACCGAGAAAAGCCCCGAAGAACTGGAAGGTGGAGTAAAAACCCATGGCCGTGCCCTTGCGATCCGGCGGGGCTAGCTTCGACACCAGCGAGGGCAGCGTCGCCTCGAGCAGATTCACCGCGGTGAAGAACAGCGTCAGCATGGCGGCCAGACCATAGAGACTGCTGTGAAATTCCAGCATGCCCAATTCCGACAGTCCCAGCGCGGCGACGGCGGCCAGGAAGATCGGCTTCAGCAGCCGGTATTTCTCCGCCACAATCACGAACGGGGTCATGAAGACCACTGACAGCACCATCACCGGTAAATAGACATGCCAATGTTTCGATGCATCCAGACCGGCGACGTCGCGTAGCGCCAGTGGCAGCACCACAAAACTGGCAGTCAACACCATCTGCAGGAACAGGATACCGAAATTAAGACGCAGCAACTGGCGGTCGGCGAGCACGTCTTTGAATTGCGCCGGCACCGCCTCGGCATCGCGGTGCACACGGCTGTGGACGTGATGCGGAATGCCGATCTCGAAGGCGATAATACCGAGTACGCCGGACACCGCCGTGAACCAGAAGATGCCGGACAGCCCGATCCAATGCGCCAGTATCGGCCCGCCTACCAGCGCCACGGCAAAGGACAGCCCGATGCTCATGCCGATCGCCGCCATGGCCTTGGTGCGCTGCTCTTCGCGGGTTAGATCCGCCGCCAGCGCCATGATCGCGGCGGCGATGCTGCCCGCGCCTTGCAGGGCACGGCCCAGGATCACGCCATATATAGAATGCGACAGCGCCGCCACCACACCGCCGATCGCAAACATCCCCAGACCGAACAGGATGATGGGCCGGCGCCCGAACCGGTCTGACCAGATGCCGAAGGGAATCTGCAGGATCGCCTGAGTCAGCCCGTACGCGCCCAGCGCAAAGCCGATCAGCAAGGGTGTGCTGCCGGTGAGGTCGGGGGCATACAGCGAAAACACCGGCAGAATCAGGAACAGCCCCAGCATGCGCAGGGCAAACAGACCGGACAAGGTGATGGTGGCGCGCCGCTCCACGGAAGTCATAGCGCTGCTGCGAGGTGATTTTGTCACTCGTGTACCCTAATCAAAGAGATGGCGTTAATTATCATTAACCAAGCCCGACTGGAGACCGTCCCGGTCCGACAACTACGCCCTTTGCCTCAACCCGAACCAACGCCGTATAGTAGCAGGTTCCACTTTCAGGCATAAACCGGCATGGACTTCATCCGTATCCGTGGGGCGCGCACCCACAACCTGCAGAACATTGACCTCGATCTGCCACGCGACAAGCTGATCGTGATCACCGGCCTGTCCGGGTCGGGCAAGTCCTCGCTGGCCTTCGATACCATTTATGCCGAGGGCCAGCGCCGCTATGTCGAGTCGCTGTCGGCCTACGCGCGCCAGTTCCTGTCGGTCATGGAGAAGCCCGACGTCGATCACATCGAAGGCCTGTCACCGGCCATCTCCATCGAACAGAAATCCACCTCGCACAACCCGCGTTCCACCGTCGGCACCATCACCGAGATCTACGATTACCTGCG
>JBGPWJ010000103.1:0-8857 GCA_041492115.1 Gammaproteobacteria bacterium | reverse complement strand
TGGTGGCTACGGGTGGACTCGAACCACCGACCTCAGCATTATGAGTGCCGCGCTCTAACCAGCTGAGCTACGTAGCCTTTGGGTATTGCAGATCGCCGGAGGAGCCGGCGTTGGGGAGGCGGAATTTTAGGGGTTTGCGCCGCTAATGTCCAGAAACGGCCGGCGCTTCCTTAGACGTTGAAGCGGAAATGCACCACGTCGCCGTCGTGCATGATGTACTCCTTGCCCTCCAAGCGCCATTTGCCGGCTTCCTTGGCGCCGTTCTCGCCTTTGTACTTGATAAAATCCTCATAGGCTGTGACTTCTGCGCGGATGAAACCCTTCTCGAAATCCGTGTGGATCTTGCCGGCGGCCTGCGGCGCGGTAGCGCCGATCGGGATGGTCCAGGCGCGCACCTCTTTCACGCCGGCGGTGAAATAGGTTTGCAGGCCGAGCAGTTTGTAGCCGGCGTGGATGACGCGGTCCAGACCGGATTCGGTCTGACCGATCTCTTTGAGAAACTCCACCTTGTCGGCCTCGTCGAGTTCGGCGATATCGGCCTCGATGGCCGCGCATACCGGCACGGCCTCCGTATCTTCACTAGCGGCCAACGCGCGCAGGGCGTCGAGGCGCGGGTTGTTCTCGAAACCGTCCTCGGCGACATTGGCAATGTACATTACCGGTTTGCTGGTGAGCATGTTGAGTTCGCGCAGAAATTTGCGCTGTTCGTCATCGATCGCCAGGGAGCGCGCCGGTCTGGCGTTATTGAGGTGTTCGCGCACTTGCTCCAGCAGTTGCACCTGCGCCAGCGCTTCTTTATTGCCGGTCTTGGCTGTTTTGGACACGCGGTTTATGGCCTTCTCGACGGTGTCGAGATCGGCCAGCGCCAGTTCGGTATTGATCACTTCGATATCGGAGAGTGGATCGACCTTGCCCGCGACATGAATCACATCGTCGTTTTCAAAGCAGCGCACCACGTGCGCGATGGCATCGGTCTCGCGGATGTGCGCCAGAAACTTGTTGCCCAGTCCTTCACCCTTGGACGCGCCCGCGACCAAGCCCGCGATGTCCACGAATTCCATGGTCGTCGGCAAAACCCGCTGCGGCTTGACGATCAGCGCCAAGGCATCGAGACGCGGATCGGGCATGGGCACGATGCCGACGTTGGGATCGATGGTGCAGAACGGATAATTCTCCGCCGCGATACCGGCGCGCGTCAGCGCGTTGAAGAGTGTGGACTTGCCGACGTTGGGCAGTCCGACGATACCGCATTTGAATCCCACGATTGATTATCCAATGTAATGTTTACAGGTTATTCCCGGCTATGCAGTTGGTTCATGGCCCTGCCGAGATCGCCATCGAGCAGCAATGGCAGTACATCCAATGCCGACGCAATCGCTGCTTCGATCAGCACACGCTCGGTTTTGAGCGGACGACCGAGCACATAATCAGTCACCAGATCCTTGTGTCCCGGATGGCCGATGCCGAGCCGCAGGCGGTGATACATCGTACCCAGACGCGCGCCCAGATCACGCAAGCCGTTGTGGCCGCCATGGCCGCCGCCGAACTTGAGTCGCGCCGCGCCCGGCGCCAGATCGAGTTCATCATGTACCACCAGAATCTGTTCGGGCGCGATCTTGTAGAAACCAGCCAGCGCCGCGACCGCCTGACCGCTGCGGTTCATATACGTGGCGGGTTTGATGACCCAGCAGGAACGACCATCGATAGCGAGACGCGCAACGTCGCCGTGAAAACGCGCTTCCCGCTTCAGTGATTCACCGCAACGACGCGCCAACTCATCGGCAAACCAGAAGCCGGCATTATGACGATCACCCTCATGCTCGGGGCCGGGATTACCCAGCCCCGCGATGAGTGCGATGGGTGTCGCCTGCTCAGACAACGGTAGTCATTCCCGTTACCGAGCAGGCTGACGGTCTTAGGACTTGGCTTCCGGCGGAGTCCCCACGACGGGAACGGCCGCGGCGGCAACCACCGGCGCCTCTTCCACTTCAGCGACGCGTGCCTTGTGAATGCTCACCACCGGCAAGTCATGCTCGTGCTCGTCGCCATGCGACAGCTCGACCAGTTCCACGCCCTCGGGCAGCACCAGCTGCGACAAGTGCAGGGCATCGCCGATCTCGAGCGCGGAGACATCAACCTCGATGAACTCGGGCAGATGCTTGGGCAGACAGCTGACTTCCACTTCGACCATCTGGTGCGACACGACACCGCCGTCGGTCTTCACGCCTGGGGCGACGTCCTCGCCCTTGAAGTGCAGCGGTACGTGCATGCGCAGCTTCTCGGTCTCGCTGACGCGCTGTAGGTCGAGGTGCTGGATGGTGGGACGTGCAGGATGACGCTGCAGGTCTTTGAGCACGGCGCGTTCTTCCTCAGCACCGATCTTGATGGTCAGGATGTGCGAGTAGAACGACTCGTGCTGCAGGTTCCGTATCAGCTCATCGTGGTCGAACATCAGCGGCACAGCGTCTTTGCCGGCCCCGTAGATAATGCCGGGGACTTTATTAGTGCGACGCAGGCGGCGGCTCGCACCCTTGCCCTTGGCGTCGCGCTTTTCAGCGGTCAATGTATATTCAATCATTACGGCTCTCCTCAGTTGCTGCAAAACCCACCGCCGCGACCAGCAGTGGGACAAAAAACAGGAGCGGTGCTCCTGCTAAAAAACTTACGCACATCGAAACTCATTACCCCCTCTCCCTGAGGGAGAGGGTTGGGGTGAGGGGTCTTCACAAGCACTCGCTGCAATCGATTCCCCTCACCCTGGCCCTCTCCCAAAGGGAGAGGGGACTGATTTTGTTGAACGCTGCTGTAAATTCCTAAGCAGTCCTTAATCCATAAACAACGAGCTGACCGACTCTTCCGTGTTCACACGGCGCATCGCCTCGGCGAGCATCTCGGCCACGCTCAGCACGCGGATGCGCTTGCAGGCGCGTGCCTCAGGGCTGAGCGGGATGGTGTCGGTCACCACCAGTTCATCGAGATCGGAGCTCTCGATATTGCTGATCGCTTTGCCCGACAGCACGGCGTGCGTGCAGTAGGCCACGACATGTGCCGCGCCGTTTTCTTTCAGCGCACCGGCGGCTTTGCACAACGTGCCGGCGGTATCGACCAGGTCATCGACCAGCACGCAACTGCGGCCTTCGACCTCGCCGATGATGTTCATCACTTTCGATACATTCGGCTTGGGCCGGCGCTTGTCGATGATGGCGAGGTCCGCATCGTCGAGCAGCTTGGCCACGGCCCTGGCGCGCACCACGCCACCCACGTCCGGGGACACCACGATCATGTCCTGATACTTCTGGCGCCAGATCTCGCCCAGCAATACCGGCGAGGCATACACATTGTCCACCGGGATCGAGAAGAATCCCTGAATCTGATCGGCATGCAGATCGACGGTCAGCACGCGGTTGGCGCCCGCTACCGTAATCATGTCCGCCACCAGTTTGGCCGTAATCGCCACACGCGCCGAACGCGGCCGGCGATCCTGACGCGCATAACCGTAATACGGGATCACCGTGGTGATCCGGTACGAGGAAGAGCGGCGGATCGCATCGATCAACACCAGCAACTCCATCAGATTGTCATTGGTGGGCGCGCAGGTCGGCTGCACAATGAAGACGTCCTTGCCGCGGACGTTCTCCATGATCTCCACCATGATCTCGCCATCGCTGAAGCGGTCGACCACGGCCTTGCCCAGCGGCAACTTGAGATAATTGCAGATGTCCTGCGCCAGCTGCGGGTTGGCGTTGCCGGAAAACACCATCATGCGGCTGTCGGACACTGTTAGTTCCTCGTTAAAAATACTCAGTACTGAATGGCGCTTACTTAAGCTCAACCGGCGCGTCTCTGACGCGTCGCTACAAAAAATAAAATGAACAACCTCTCTCAGCGAGAGAATGCTCGTAGGGGCGGGTCTCAGACCCGCCCTGCATGAGCTTGAGTCCGTGCCAACCAGGGCGGGTCTGAGACCCGCCCCTACGTTACGTTACACACAATATATGGCTGGGGTGCCAGGATTCGAACCTGGGAATGCTGGGATCAAAACCCAGTGCCTTACCGCTTGGCGACACCCCATCGGTTTAATCAGTACTCAGCACTTCATTCAGGGGTGAACGGTTCAGACCCTTGGCCACAACCCCCTGCCACATCGTTGGCACCTTGGCGAGCAGCGCACGCGCCGCCGCTTCAGTGTCGAAACGGGCAAACAAGGCTGAGCCAGTGCCGGTGAGGCGCGCCGTGGCATGTTCGCTGAGCCAGGACAGCGCCCGGTCGATCTCGGGGTAGGCCCGTCGCACCAGGGCCTCGCAGTCGTTGCGCCCCCGCCCCGAAAGAAAGTCGGATATTGTGATGGGCGGGGTATCCCGTGTCAAATCCGCTGCGCTGAAAATGGCTGCGGTTGAGACCTTTACCGGTGGGATCAGCAGCAGATACCAGGGCTCGGGCAGATCCAGCGGGGTCAGATCCTCGCCGATACCCTCGCCCCAGGCCGCCCGACCGCGCACGAACACCGGCACATCGGCGCCCAATTGCAGGCCCAGGGCAGCGAGACGCTCGGTTTCCCAGCCGATGCGCCACAAACGGTTCAGGGCCACCAGCGTGGTCGCCGCATCGGAACTGCCCCCGCCCAGGCCCGCGCCCATGGGCAGACGCTTGGTAATTTGAATATCGACTCCGGCGCTCACGCCCGCCTGCTGTTGCAGCAAGCGGGCGGCACGCACGGTCAGGTCCTGTTCGACCGGCACATCACGCGGCCCGCTGCCGCGGGTGATACGCCCGTCGTCACGCGGCACGAACGTCAGCGTGTCGCAGAAATCGATGAACTGGAATACGGTCTGGAGTAGGTGATAGCCGTCGGGGCGCCGCCCGACGATGTGCAGGAATAGATTGAGTTTGGCGGGTGCGGGCCAAGTGGTCATGGGTGAATGATCAAGGAGTCATTGGTAGGGCGCATGGTACGCGCTCTAGCGGCTCTACCTGTTCTGCCACGTATCGACGATCAATTTCACTTTCATCTTGTCGTTGCTCAACGTCAGCCGGTCCGGCAAGGCCAGGTCGGCGAGGTGCGCATAACGCGTGAAGCGGATCTCCCAGCCGGCCTGCTGCAGTTGCGTGAGGCGGCCGTCGTCATCGAGCGTGGTCTGCGCCGTTTGCTGCGGATCGGGCAGACCGCGCAGCCAATATTGCAGGCCGCTGATCGGCACCCACCAGCCGAACTGCGCATACAGCAGCGATTCGGCGTCAGCGGCACGGCTCTCCTTGTGATCCGGCGTGCGCAGCAGCACGCCGTCCGGTCCGCCGTGCAGCATGCCGACGCCTTGGCCGAGCGGCCCGCTGATCTGGATGTCGTAAACCTCGGCGTGCTGCTGCCAGTTGAGCGCGGCATGCCAGCCCTGATCGCCGAGTGTAATGCCGATGCGACCCGTGAATGACCAGTCAGTGAGCGCGGCGAGCGCGGTTTGGCGGGAACGCCAGGCCTGTTCAGCACCGCCCGTGGCGCCGTGCGGCGGCGTCACGGCGCAGGCCGCGAGCAGCGCGGCCAGTGCGAAGATACTCAGCGCGTGCTTCACGGCGTGATGCGTTGCAGCACGCCCTTGAGCGCCTTGTTATCGGGATCGGCCTTGATCGCCTGCTGTCCGAGTTTGCGCGCAGCGGACTTGTCGCCGCCGGTCCACAAGACCTCGACCAGATGCGCGGCGATCTCGGCATCGTCATTCAGCTCATAGGCCTGACGCAGGTATTTCAGCGCCTCGCTGTGATGGCCGAGGCGGAACTGCACCCAACCCATGCTGTCGAGGACGGCCGGATCATTGGGCAGCTGCGTCAGCGCGCGCTTGATCAATCCCAGCGCCTCGTCGAGACGCAAGGAGCGATCGGCCAGTGTGTACCCGAGCGCGTTCAGGGCCAGGGCATTGTCCGGCTCACGCTTGAGTATGTCGCGCAGATCGCGCTCCAGGATATCGATCTTGTCGAGCTTCTCGGCCAGCAGCGCCCGGGCATAAAGCAGCTCGTTATTTTCCGGCTCTTTCTGCAGCGCCTGATCGTAAAGCGTCATGGCGTCATTGAGGCGCTGCGCGGTGACCAGCAGTTCACCCTCAACCAGGATGATACGCGCCGTCAGTGCGGGATTCTGTTCCTGCAGGGCATGCAGCCTTGCGCGCGCGGCGTCGAGATCGCCGCGCTTGGCCATCAGCGCGGCGATGCGCAGCTGCGCATCGAGCTGATGTTCGCCCTGCTCCACTTTGCCGTACCAGTTGAGCGCTTCAGTATAGAGACGTTTGTCTTCGGCAATGCGGCCCAGATAATAACGTGCCTCGTCCTCGTGCTTGCCGAGTTTGAGCAGACGCTTGAAATAGCCGGCGGCATCGGCGGACTGATTGGCGTCGAGGGCAAGCAGGCCCAGTGCATACTGCACATCGGCATCGTTCGGCGCGGCACGCGCGACGCGCTGGAACTGATCGCGGGCTTCGTTAAACCGCTTGTCCTGCACCAGCAGGCGCGCATAGTTGATGCGCAGTTCGTTATTATTGGGGTGCAAGGCCAGCGCCTGCCGCATGCCGGATAACGCGGCCTTGAGATCACCGCGCTCGGCCTGAATGCGCGCGCGCAGCACCAGGGCATCGCTCCAATTCGGCTTGAGTTCCAGGGCGTGCAGCGCGGCGCGCTCGGCCAGCTCCAGATGCTGGGTCAGCGCCGCCAACTGGCTGAGGCTGAGTTGCGCATACGGCTCGCGCTCATGCTTGGCCACCAGACCCTGCATCACCTTGAGCGCCGCCGCCTTGTCCGTCTCGCGACTAAGCAACAAGGCGATCTGCACATACAACTGATCGGCATTGCCATTGGCGTTCTTGGTGATCAGGTAATCGAACTGCGCGACGGAATCGTCGATGCGTCCGCTGCGTATATACAGCATGGAGAGTGCTTGACGCGGCTCCAGGCTGTCGGGTTGCAGCGTCAGCCAACGCTCCGCGGCCACCTGCGCACTGCTGTCATCATGCGCGTACAACGCGATCTGCATGGCACGCTGTGCGACGCGCGGATCACTGGAGGCCTGCGCCGCCTGCATGTAACTCTGCACCGACTCCGGAATCTTGCCGCGCTGACCGGCCACTTCGCCGAGCAGCACCTGGTAGATCTGTGAGGTATAAGCATCGGGCGCTTTATATGGCTTGATCTGCGCAGTCGGTTGTCCGTCCCGGACCGGATGATGCAAGCTGCCACAAGCCGTCAACAGCAGCACACCCAGGAGCAACGTCCCGCCGCACCGCCATTTGAAGCCCAAGAACCCTTTAGACACCTGTCGAATGCCCCGCTATCGCAATTAAGGAGCAGCAACTATACCTGATTTCGGCGTATTATTTACCTGTCGCGGCGCACCCGGCAGTCTGTTTACTTGTTTTCCCCGGCCGCATCCCGCAGAATTTTCCACTCATTATTGCCTGGCTCATTTAATGCCCCTGCTCGCGCTCGGCATCAATCACACGACTGCCCCGGTGGAAATCCGGGAACGGGTGGCGTTTCCACCCGACAAGCTCGGCGCGGCGCTGCACGATCTGCTCGCCACGCCCGGGGTAGCCGAGGCGGCGATCCTGTCCACCTGCAACCGCACCGAGGTGTATTGCCTCCTCGACCAACCGGACACCCAGGTGGTGAGCGGCTGGCTGCGCCGCTACCACGATCTCAATCAGGAGGATTTCGACACTTATATATATCAACATCCCGATCAGGCCGCGGTGCGGCACATGCTGCGCGTCGCCTCGGGCCTGGACTCGATGATCCTGGGCGAGCCACAGATCCTCGGCCAGATCAAAGCCGCCTACCAGGAGGCGCTGGCTGCCGGCACTCTCGGCCTGCTGCTGGGGCGCTTGTTCCAGCATACTTTCACGGTCGCCAAACAGGTGCGCACCGACACCGCCATCGGTGTCAGCCCGGTGTCGGTGGCTTCGGCCGCGGTCAGCTTGGCGCGACAGATCTTCGGTGACTTATCCAAACAGACCGCGCTGCTGATCGGCGCCGGCGAGACCATCGAACTCACCGCGCGGCATCTGCATCAGCACGGCATCGGCCGCATGATCATCGCCAATCGCACCCTGGAGCGCGCCCACATACTCGCCGCACAATTCAGCGCCTACGCCATCGCGCTGTCCGATCTGCCCGCGCATCTGGCCGAAGCCGACATCGTGATCTCATCGACCGCCAGCCAGCTGCCGATTCTCGGCAAGGGCAGCGTGGAAAGCGCGCTGAAAAGCCGCAAGCACCGCCCGATCTTCATGGTCGACATCGCCGTGCCGCGCGACATCGAAGCCGAAGTCGCGACCCTGCCCGATGTCTATCTCTACACCGTCGACGATCTGCGCGAAGTGATACAGGAAGGCATGAAGTCGCGTCAGGAGGCCGCCTTGCAGGCCGAGGAGATCATCGACGTGCAGGTCGGCAACTTCATGGACTGGATGCAGTCGCTGGATGCGGTGAGCACCATCCGCGCCTATCGTCAGCAGGCCGAACAGCTGCGCGATCAGGTCTACGAACTGGCCTGCCAGCAACTCGCCGCCGGCAAGCCGCCCGAGGAAGCACTCAAACTGCTGGCTCATACTCTCACCAACAAACTCCTTCACACGCCTACCGCGCAACTGCGTCAGGCCGGCGCCGCGGGTCGCGCCGATTTGCTTGACGCGGCCCGCCGGTTGTTCGACCTGAAGATCGACGAGGACGCCAAGTAAATCCCTTGCCCTCCGCCATTGTGGAGGAGCCGGCGTGCGCACATAACCTAATGAAACCATCCATCCACACCAAACTCGAAAACCTCGCCGAGCGCGCCCACGAAGTCAGCGCCCTGCTCGGTGACGCGCAGATCATCAGCGAT
>JBGPWJ010000041.1:0-14750 GCA_041492115.1 Gammaproteobacteria bacterium | reverse complement strand
GTTGATAACTCGGTACAGCGACGGGCTGTGCGGCATCGGCAGTAGCGGTCACAGCTTCGGCCACGGACTGCGCGGGCGACTCAACCGATTCGTGCAGCAAGGCAGCAAAATAATCGCCCATCACGGCCTGCAGTTCCGCTGCATCGTCGTTGCTTTCAGTGTGTGTATTCATGACACCGCCGTCGCGTGAACGGGTTGCGAGATGTCGAGCAGCTCGGCAAGCAACTCAGCATAGGCGAGTGTGCCGCGCGCCTTGGGTTGCGCCAACGGCAAGGGTATGCCCTCGCGGCTGGCCTCGCGGAACTGAGTATCGATCGGGATCACGCCTTCCCAGAGCGTGCCGTGATAACGCTCCTGCAGTAACTGCAAGCTGTCGGTTGAGGCGCGCGTGCGCCTGTCGAACAAGGTCGGCACGATGGTGTGCGGCAGCGCCTTGCGCAGTGAGCGCGCAATCATGGTGAGCGTATTGAGCATGCGTTCCAGCCCTTTCAAGGCCAGGAACTCCGCCTGCACCGGAATGATCAGGTGATCGCAGGCGGCCAGCGCATTGACCATCAGCACGCCCAGCACCGGCGGGCAATCGATGATGACATGCTGATAGCGACCCGCCACTTGAGCCAGAGCACGCACCAGCACCAGACCTTGTCCATCCTGCGTGCCGAGTTGCCGATCCAGGGTGGCAAGCGCCGTTGAAGCGGGCATCAGGTGCAGATGCGCGAAGCGGGTTTCCATTATCACCTCGGCGGGTGGGCGCGGCGGCGTGCGGAACAGGTTGTACACACCGCGCACCACGCGCTCGGGTTCCTGTCCGAAGTAGGTGCTCAGAGAACCTTGCGGATCGAGATCGACCAGCAGTGTCTCTTGTCCCTGTGCGGCGAGCAGTCCCGCCAGCGACACCGCGGTGGTGGTCTTGCCGACACCGCCTTTCTGATTGGCTATGGTCCAGATACGCATGGCGCTCACTTGGCTGCCGGCGCGGCGCGAGCCGGCAACGGTACAGCGATGGGCAGATCGATGATCGGGAAGCGACCGACTTCAGTCACTGGCTGACTGGTGATATCGATGGGCTCGCCGGGCACATGCGGAGTCGTCGCGACAGGCACGGCGGGCGCTTTTGGCGTGGCGTGTTCCGCCGGTGCGGCGATGGGCAGAGCGATAATCGGGAAGTGCCCAACTTCAGTCACTGGCTGACTGGTGACATCTATGGGCTCGCCGGGCACATGCGGAGTCGTCGCGACAGACGCGGCGGTCGGTGCTGTCGGTGCGGCAGGCGCTGTTGGTGTGGCTTGTTCTGTCGGTGCGGCCCCGGCCGCGGGTGGCGCGTTCAATTGCTGTTTCACCTGTTGCGGCGCGGCGCCCGGCGCTACCTCGTGTTTGTCGGCGCTCGACATCACCACGACCACGACGCGGCGGTTCTTGGTGCGACCCTGCGCGGTGTCGTTGTCCGCCACCGGCCGGTACTGGCCGTAACCGATCGCCGCCAGGCGCGCGGGATCGATGCCGGCTCTGGCAAACAAGGTCACCACGCTGGCGGCACGCGCCGCCGACAATTCCCAATTGGAGGGAAACGTCAGCGTGTTGATCGGCACATTGTCGGTGAAGCCCTCGACATGCAGGGCGTTGGGAAACGGCGTGAGTATTTTCGCCAGTTCTTCCAGCACCGGGATCGAATCGGACTCCAGGCGGGCGCTGCCGCTGGAATAGAGAATGCTGGTATTGATCTCCACCTCCAGCCAGAAGGTGCTGCGCCGCACATTGATCATGCCCTGCTTGATCAGGCTTTGCATGGCGTGCTCGACCTCGTCGGCCATTTTCTGAATGGCGGCGGCCGCCTCGTTCGCGGCTTGTGCCTGGCCGTGATCATTGGCCTTGGTTTGGGTTTGGGATTGGGATTGGGTTTGGGTTTGCGCCTGCGCCTGGCTCTTAGTCTGGCGATTCAACTGCGCCGCTTTTTCCTTCTGATCGTCCTTGCTGTGCGGCGACGGCAGCGGCCGATCAAAGGTCTTGATCACGGCCGGGGATTTGCGGATCGAGAATTGCACACCGGCGGGCGACTTGGCGGTTTGTCCGGTCTGAATCGGTGCCATGCTCTTGGCCGGCGCGCGAAACGCGGCGACCAGTGCGTCGGACAGCACGCGGTACTTGCCCTCGTTGACCGATGACACTGAATACATCACCACAAAAAACGCAAACAGCAGCGTGATGAAATCCGCATAGGAAATCAACCACCGCTCGTGGTTCTCGTGTTCCTCATGTTTTGGTTTGCGGGCCATATCATTTCAGGGCAAAGAGGAAAGGGCAAAGATAAAAGTGAATAAGTTACTTTCCTCTTTTATCTTTCCTCTTTTATCTTCAGTGCAAATACCCATGCAGCTTCGTCTCGATGTTGCGCGGGTTCTCGCCCTCGGCGATCGAGATGATGCCTTCGATGACCATCTCGCGGAATTTCGTCTGGCCATGAATGACCGATTTGAGCTTGCTGGCCATGGGCAGGAAAAACAGATTGGCCAGGCCCACGCCATAAATCGTCGCGACGAAGGCAACCGCGATACCGCTGCCCAGACTACTTGGGTCAGCAAGATTGTTCATGACGTGAATCAGGCCCATCACCGCACCGATGATGCCGACCGTTGGGCAGTAACCACCCATACCTTCGTACACCTTGGCCGACTGCGTGTCATTGTGTTCCTTGGTGTCGAGCTCCACCTCGAGGATCTTGCGGATGCTCTCCGGCTCGCTGCCGTCCACCAGCAGCTGCAGGCCTTTGCGTGCGAAGGTATCGGTTTCGCCCTCGGCCATCGCTTCCAATCCGAGCAGGCCCTCTTTGCGGGCAATGTTGCTCCAGTTGACGATCTTCTCGATGGCGGCCTTCGGGTCGAGCTTGGGTGGCTTAAAAACCCACGCTGCCATTTTCATCGCGCCCATGAACACCGACAGCGGCGATTGCAGCATGATCGCGCCGATAGTGCCGCCGGCCACGATGATGAACGCGGTCAACTGCATCAATGAATGCAGATGCCCGCCTTCCATGGCGTTGCCACCCAGGATCGCACCCAGGGCCATCGCTATCCCAATGATACTGAGCAGATCCATTTCTTATATGCACCCGGCCAATGTTGGACCGATGTCACTCAACGCCAGCACGCGATCCGCGAGTCCCGCATCGACGACCGCCGCCGGCATGCCGTAGATCACGCAACTTTGTTCATCTTGCGCCCACACCGTGGCGCCGCCCTGTTTCAGCAGCCGCGCGCCTTCGCGGCCATCGGCGCCCATGCCGGTCAGCACCAACGCCAGCACCTTGCCGGCATAGGCTTTTGCCACCGATGCAAAGGTGATGTCGACACTGGGGCGATAGTGCATGGTGGGATCGCCGTCGATGACGCGCGCCCGCACCAACCCGCCGCGTTGCTCGACCATCAGCTGACGTCCGCCCGGCGCCAGCAGTATCGTCCCCGGCATCAGTGCGTCGCCATCCTCGGCCTGTTTGACGGTGAGCGCGCACATCTGATTGAGGCGCTCGGCGAAGGCCGGCGTGAAACTCGCCGGCATGTGCTGCACCAGCAGGATCGGCACTGGAAAATTCGCCGGCAGTTTGGTCAGCACCTGCTGCAAGGCCACCGGACCGCCTGTAGAGGTACCGATGACCACGATCTGATTGTGTCCGCGCCGTACGGGTTCGACCTTGGCGGGGGCCGGCGCCGGCCGCGCCGCCACCGGTTTCACCGCCACCGGCCGCGCACCTGACGCGGCAACACCGGCAGTCTGGGCGGTGGCCACGACCGCGGGCCGCGGTGCCGCCATCTGCTTGCGCGCCAGCGCGCGCACGCGCGTACACAGCAATTGCTTGGCTTCCTCGCGATCCTTGGCGATGTCCTCGAACTGCTTGGGGAGAAAATCCGCGGCGCCCGCTTCCAGCGCGTTGAGTGTCGCCTGCGCACCCTCATGCGTGAGCGACGAGAACATCAGCACCGGCGTCGGCCGCACGGCCATGATGCGGCGCACGGCGGTGATGCCGTCCATCACCGGCATCTCGATATCCATCGTGATGACATCCGGCTGCAATTGTGCAGCCTTTTTCACGCCGTCCGCGCCATCCACCGCCGTGCCGACGACTTCGATCAGCGCATCGGCGCTGAGAATCTCGCAGAGGCGGCGGCGAAAGAATCCGGAATCATCCACTACCAGAACACGTACGGGCATCTCAACCTCTCCTCACATCCGTCGTGCATAGGCCTTCATCAGACTCGGAACATCGAGGATGAGAGCAATGCGTCCATCACCGGTAATCGTGGCACCGGAGAAACCCGGCAGACCGTGCAGCAGTGCGCCCAGCGGTTTGATCACCACTTCCTCCTGGCCCAGCACCTGATCCACGACAAATCCGACCCGCTGGTTGCCGACATGCACCATCACCACCTGACCGATGCCGCTGTCGCCATCGCCCGGTGTCAGCCAGCGTTGCAGGTAATACAGCGGTAATGGCTTGTCGCGCACCATCACCACCAGTTGTCCATCGATATGATTGGTGCGCCGCGTATCGAGCGGGAAGATCTCGCTGACGCTGGACAGCGGCACCGCGAAGGTGCGGCTGTGCAGCTTCACCATCAACGTCGGCATGATAGCCAGCGTCAGCGGCACCTTGATGATGATGATGGTGCCGCGGCCCTTGACCGAATCGATATCGACGGTGCCGTTGAGTTGTGAGATGCGCGTCTTGACCACGTCCATGCCGACGCCGCGCCCGGACACATCCGAGATCTCCGCTTTGGTGGAGAAGCCCGGCATGAAAATAAGGTCGTAGCATTCCTTGTCGGTGAGACGGGCGGCGCTGTCGGCGTCCATCAGACCCTTTTCGATGACCTTGCCGCGTAGCACAGCCGGGTCCATGCCGCCGCCGTCGTCCTGAATGGTGAGCAGGATGTGATCGCCTTCCTGTTCCGCCGCCAGCACCACGGTGCCGGTGCGCGGCTTGCCGGCCTTTACGCGCGCGTCGGGCATTTCGATGCCGTGATCGACGGCATTGCGCACCAGATGCACCAGCGGATCGGCGAGCGCCTCGACCAGATTCTTGTCGAGATCGGTTTCCTCACCCTGCAATTCCAGATTGATTTCCTTCTTGAGGCTGCGCGCGATATCGCGCACCACGCGCGGGAAGCGACCGAAGACTTTCTTTATCGGTTGCATGCGGGTCTTCATGACCGCGGTCTGAAGATCCGACGTCACCAGATCGAGATTGGCGACGGCTTTCGACATCGCCTCGTTTTCCATAGTGCTCTTGAGTGTGGAAAGGCGGTTGCGCACCAGTACCAGTTCACCGACCAGATTCATGATGTCGTCAAGCCGTTTGGTATCGACGCGCACCGTGGTCTCGGCGGCGGGTGCGGCGGCGGCCGGTGCCGGTGCCTGGCGCGGTGCGGCGGCAGGTGCGGCGGCGGCCGTCAGGGTAGTCGCGGGGGTTTTGGCTGCGCCGTGCAATTGATCGAGCAGCGCCTCGAACTCGGCGTCGGTGATCGCGTCACTCGGCGTGGGCTCGACTTCGACCTCGACCGCGACCGCGACCGGCGCAGCGGCGGCCTTGGCTTCGGCAGGTTTGCCACCACCCTGCAATTGATCGAGCAAGGCCTCGAATTCATCATCGGTGATCATGTCGCCGCTGACGGCGGCTGCCGGGGCAGGCGTTGCAGCGGCGCTCTGCGCAAGATCCAGCATGGCTTCGAATTCGGCATCGGCCTCATCCGGCGTCACCACAGGCGTCGCGACCGGTGCCGGTGTGACAGGCGCGGCCACCGCGGGTTTCGTAAAACCTTCGAGCGTCGTCAGCAGCCCCGGCGTCGCGTGACTGAGCGGCTCACCGGCCTGCAACTGCGCGAACATTTCGTTGACGATGTCCAACACCTGCAGAATCGTGTCCATGAGCGCGGCATCGATCTGCCGCTCGCCCTGGCGCAGCACGTTGAACACGTCTTCGGCGCGGTGACACACCTCCACCAGCGGCGTGAGACCGAGAAACCCGCCACCGCCCTTGATGGTGTGGAAACTGCGAAACACGGCGTTGAGCAGGCCGCTGTCCTGCGGACGCTGTTCCAACTCCACCAGCTGACCGTTGAGTTTTTCCAGTAATTCCCCGGCCTCGACCAGGAAGTCCTGCAGGATATCGTCTTCTTCGGATTGGTCCGTCATTGGTCCGCTCCTCAGAAACCCAGACTCGACAGCAGATCGTCGACGTCATCCTGACCTTTCAGACTGTCGGTCTTGTCAAGTGTGGGGACGCGCGGTCCTTCCAATACAGTGACGCTCGCCACCGCGGCGACGGGCGCAGGGGCCACACCGCCCATGCGCTGACCCGACAGGCGCACCAGACCGACCAGATTCTGTTCGACGTCATGCACCAGGGTAATGACGCGGCGGATGATCTGCCCGGTGAGATCCTGATAATCCTGCGCCAGCAGCGCATCGGAAAGATTGCGCTGCAATACCACGGCGTCGTTCTCGACCTCGTCGATAAACGCGTCGATCTGATCGCCAACACCATTGAGGGCGCCGTTGGCGGCCGCGCGTGCCTTCTGCCACGGTGCGCGTAATCCGGCGGCGCGCTGCTGCAATTGTGTGGACAAGGGCAGGCTCTGCTCCACCGCATCGAGCGTGCGATTGGCCGCCTGCTCGGTCATGGTGATGACATAATTCAGACGTTCCTTGGCATCGGGGATGTCCTTCTGCGTCAGGTCGGCAATGCGCGCATCGAGGTGGAAACTGTTGATGGTCTCGTGCAGTTCGCGGGTGAGTTTACCGAGCTCGTGAAACAGGCTGGACTCACGCAGCTTGGAAAGATTGTCGAGCAGCTGATGGACATCGGCCTCATTGCCCGCTTCCATGCTGCTGACGAGCGCGCGCGCCTGTTGCAGGCTTTCCGGCGGAAAGGTGTTATTCGTCATGCGATAATCTCCCGGCTTAGGCCGTGGCTTCCAGACGTTCGAAGATCTTGTCGATCTTCTCCTTGAGCGTGATCGCGGTGAACGGTTTGACGATGTAACCGTTCACGCCGGCCTGCGCCGCTTCGATGATCTGGTCGCGCTTCTGCTCGGCCGTCACCATCAGCACCGGCAGCTTGCCGAGCTTGGCATCGGCGCGCACCGCCTTGAGCAGGTCGATGCCGGTCATGCCCGGCATGTTCCAGTCGGTCACCAGAAAATCGAAACTGCCCGACTGCAATATCGGCAGTGCGGTTGAGCCGTCATCGGCCTCGGCGGTGTTGTTGAAGCCAAGGTCGCGCAGCAGATTCTTGATGATGCGCCGCATCGTGGAGAAGTCATCCACGATTAAAATTTTCATGTCTTTGTTCAAGGCCATTACTCCTTTGTTACCAGCAGGTGTGATGCGTTGCCCATGCCTGCCACTGTGTCATTCGTCATCGTTCAACCACTCCACCATGCGTGAGCGCAACCGGATCAGGGCCTGGCCATGAATCTGGCAGACCCGCGATTCCGACACACCCAATACCGCGCCGATTTCACGCAGATTCATTTCCTGGTCGTAGTACAGCGACATCACCATGCGCTCGCGCTCCGGCAGTCCGGAAATGGACTGCGCCAGGGCGCGTTGGAAATTCTCGTGCTGCAGGTTCGACAGCGGCTCGTCCTGCTGCTCGGAGGCCAGTTCGTCGGCGGCATCGCCGACCACGTCGGGATCATCGAAGCTGAACATGCGGCAGCCGCTGGCGTCCTGCAGGATGCGGTGATATTCATCCAGCGAGATACCGAGCGACTCGGCCACCTCGTTATCGCGGGCATCGCGGCCCTGCTGGTTCTCAATCTCGCGTACCGCCTCGGCCACTTGGCGCGCCTTGCGGTGCACCGAACGCGGCGTCCAGTCGGTCTTGCGGATTTCGTCGAGCATCGCGCCGCGGATGCGGATGCCGGCGTAGGTCTCGAAGCTGGCGCCCTGCGTCGGGTCGTAATTGCGCGAGGCCTCGAGCAGACCGATCATGCCGGCCTGAATCAGATCGTCGGCCTGCACGCTGGGCGGCAGGCGGCTGATCAGGTGATAGGCAATGCGCTTGACCAGCGGCGCGTGCCGGGAGACCAGATCGTCTTGACCGAGTTGTTGATTGGCAACGTACATCGCCAGTCCGTTCATGATGCCACCTCCATCGGGCGCGTGATTTGTATCAGGCGCTCCACGAAAAATTCCAGGTGTCCGCCGGCGCCGGTCGGCGTCGGCCAGCCGGCGACCTTGCCGGAAAGGTTTTTGAAGGCCATCGCGGCGCGCGAGCGCGGATAGCAATCGACCACGGCGCGCTGCTTCTGCACCGCTTTGCGCAGATAGTCGTCGTACGGCACCATGCCGACGTAATCGAGCGCCACGTCCAGGAAACGGTCCGTGACGCGCAGGATCTTGCTGTACAGCTCGCGCGCCTCCTGCACACTGTGCGCCATGTTGGCGAGAATGCGGAAGCGGTGCATGCCGTATTCGCGCGACAGCAGTTTGATGAGCGCATAGGCGTCGGTGATCGAGGCCGGCTCGTCGCAGACCACCACCAGCACTTCCTGCGAGGCGCGCGTGAAGCTCACCACGCTGTCGGAAATGCCCGCGGCGGTGTCGATGATGAGCGTGTCGAGCTGGTGGCCGATCTCGCTGAAGGCGCGGATCACGCCGGCGTGTTCGTTGGGCGACAACTCGGCCATGCGCTGCACGCCCGAGGACGCCGGGATGATCTTGAGTCCGGACGGTCCGGTGACCATGATCTCTTCCAGGGTGCGTTCACCGCTGATGACATGTGTCAGATTGTAGTGCGGATGCAAGCCCAGCATCACGTCGACATTGGCCATGCCCAGATCGGCATCGAGCAGCATCACCTGCTTGCCGCTGTCGGCCAGCGCCACGGCGAGATTCACCGAGACATTGGTTTTGCCGACACCACCCTTGCCGCTGGTCACCGCGATCACATGCACCGGTCGTGTTTCCGCCATGCGCCGCAGTCCGGCGGCCTGATCAAGCTTCATTTCAGAGATGGGCATGCGACACCTTCCCAGCAAAGGCCTGCGCCATGTATGTGTCCTCGAGTTGCGCGGGGTTGTGCTGCAACAGCGCAACGGCCCTGCTGATTAATCCGTGGGCGCGCGCCGGATGCATGTCTTCCGGTACCCGCTGCCCGTCACCGATGTAGGCCAGCGGCAGGCGACTGTGAATGACGCTGGAGAGGGCATCGCCCAGACGGGCGGCCTCATCCACCTTGGTGAGAATGCAGCCCGACAGTGGCACGCGCTGGAAGGCGCGCACGGCTTCGTCGAGGCCGCTTTGCTGCGTGGCAGCGGACAACACCAGATAGGTCTTGATCAGCGGCGAGCCGCCATGCAATGTCGCGAGCTGTTCGGACAGGCGCAGATCGCGCTGGCTCATGCCGGCGGTATCGATCAGCACCAGCTTCTTTTCGGTCATGCCTTGCAGCAGGGTGTGCAATTCGTCCTGATCGGAGGCGGTCTGTACCGTCACGCCGAGAATCCGGCCGAAGGTGAGCAGTTGTTCGTGGGCACCGATGCGGTAGTTGTCGGTGCTGATCAGCGCCACCTGGCGTTGGCCGTGACGCAGCGCGAAGCGCGCGGCGAGCTTGGCCACGGTGGTGGTCTTGCCGACGCCGGTCGGACCGACCAAGGCCACCACACCGCCGTTGTTGAGAATCTCATCGTCGGCAACCGGCAGCCAATCCGCCAGCAGCGCCATCGCCTGGCGCCAGTTGTTGTCGCCGTCCGCATCGGCATCGACTTGGTCGGTGAGCTGACGGCACAATTCCGGCGCCAAGCCCAGCGCCATGAGGCGGCGCAGCAGCGCGGATTTTTGCGGCTGGTTGCGCGCGTAGTCACCCCAAGCCAGATGTGCAAGCTGATCTTCCAGCAGACTGCGCAGCGCCTTGACCTCGCGGCGCATCTCGGAAATCGCCGGGTCCTGCGACCATTCGATTTCCGGGCGTTTGTACACCGGAGCGGCGGCGACTGTATCGATACGCGGCGGTGCGACATACTCAGACGCCGCAGCCAGTGCCGCTGCCGGCAGCGGCTCTGCGGCAGCCGGCGCGCCGGTGTTGAGCAGTTCCGCGTCGTAATCCACTGCGGCGACCAACTCAATGCCGCCATCCACGCGCCGGTTCGACAGGATCACCGCATCGGGCCCCTGCTCGTCGCGCACCATACGGATTGCCTGACGCATATCCGCGGCAAAATATCGTTTGATCTTCATCCGCTATCCCCAACAGTGAACTTCAAATCACGCAGTACTTCTTCAACCCTGCCCCACACTCGCAATCACCTTGACCTGTTTGTTATCCGGTATCTCTTCATAAGCCAGCACCCGCAATGACGGGATGGTGTAGCGCACCATGCGCGCCAACCAGGGCCGCAGCGGTGCCGGCACCAGCAATATCGCGGGCTGTCCGGCGAGTTCCTGCTGCTCGGCGCTGCGCACCAGCGCCTTGTGCATGCGATCGGCGAGGCCCGGTTCGAAGCCGCCGCCACCTTCATTAGCCGGCTGCAGGGACTGGTGCAATATCTGTTCCAGTGCCGGATCCAAGGTGATGACCGGCAGCTCGGGTGCCATGCCGTTGATGTGTTGAACAATTGAACGGCCCAATGCGACGCGCGTGAGCGTCGTGAGCACGCCGGGGTCTTGACTGCGCGGCGCGTGCTCCGCCAGCGTTTCGGCGATGGTGCGCATGTCGCGGATCGGAATGCGATCCTCCAGCAGGTTCTGCAAGACCTTCAGCATCACGCCCAGCGACAGCTGCTTGGGCACCAGGTCCTCGACCAGCTTGGGCGCGCCCTTGCTGAGCGCATCCAACAGCTGCTGAACCTCTTCATGGCCGATCAGTTCGTGGGCGTGATCCTGCAGCAGTTGCGACAGGTGCGTCGCCACCACGGTGCTGGCATCAACCACAGTGTAGCCCATAGTCTGCGCCTGCTCGCGCTGCGCACCTTCGATCCACACGGCATCGAGACCGAAGGCGGGATCTTTGCCGGCGATGCCGGGCAGCGTGCCAAACACGCGGCCGGGGTTGATGGCGAGTTCGCGGTCGGGATGCACCTCGGCCTCGCCCACCGGCACGCCCATCAGCGTGATGCGGTAAGCGTTCGGCGTCAGATCCAGGTTGTCGCGGATGTGTACGGCCTGCACCAGGAAGCCGAGTTCCTGCGAAAGCTTTTTGCGCACGCCTTTGATACGCGTCATCAGCTGCCCACCCTGGTTGCGGTCCACCAGCGGAATCAGCCGATAGCCAACCTCCAGGCCGATGATGTCGACCGGCATGACATCATCCCAGCTCAACTCCTTGGGTTCGTTGCTCGTCTCCTGCACCGGCGGCAGCAGTTCCTGCGCGGCGCTCGCCTGCTGACGTTGCTGCTGCATATAGGCCGCGCCGCCGCACAGGCCGGCGAGCGTCAGGAAGGCGATATTGGGCATGCCCGGGATGATACCGAGCAAGCCGAGCACGCCGCCGGTCACGCCCAGCGCGGTGGGGTTGCCGAATACCTGCGCGAGTATCTGCGCGCCCATGTCCTGCGAACTGGTGACGCGCGTGACGATGATGGCGGTGGCGGTCGAGAGGATCAGCGACGGAATCTGCGCTACCAGTCCGTCACCGATGGTCAGCAGCGTGTAGTTCTGCAGCGCGGCGGTGAAGGCCATGTCATGCTGCAAAACACCGATGGCCAGACCGCCGAAGATGTTGATGAACAGAATCAGGATGCCGGCGATCGCATCGCCGCGCACAAACTTGCTGGCGCCATCCATGGAGCCGTAGAAACTGGCCTCCTGGGAAATTTCCTCGCGCCGCGTGCGTGCCTGCTCCTGATCGATAAGGCCGCTGTTGAGATCGGCATCGATGGCCATCTGTTTGCCGGGCATCGCGTCCAAGGTGAAACGCGCACTGACTTCCGAGACGCGTCCCGCGCCCTTGGTGACCACCACGAAGTTGATGATGACCAGGATCGCGAACACCACCAGACCGACCGCGTAGTTGCCACCTACCACGAATTCACCGAAGGCCTCGATCACCTTGCCCGCCGCATCCGGACCGTTGTGACCGTGCATCAGCACCACGCGTGTGGAAGCGACGTTGAGCGTCAGGCGCAGCAAGGTCGAGACCAACAGCACCGTGGGGAACACCCCGAAGTCCATCGGCCGCAGCGCATAGATGGCCATCAGCAACACCACCAGCGACAGCGCGATGTTGAAGGTGAAGGAGATGTCCAGCAGGAACGGCGGCATCGGCAACACCAGCATGCCGAGCATGAAGATCACCAGGATCGGGGTGCCCAATCCGTACCGCGACAAGTCGCGGATATTGAACGGTGAGGCGATGGCATTCATAGGGTTAGTCTCGCTGTTCGGTACGGCATGGCGCGCGCCATAATTACGGCATATCCAGGTGAGTGCAGGAATCAGGCCTGAATCGGGATCGCGAATTGGTGCGGGGCGAGTCGGCGTTGTCGTGCAATGACGCAACATTGACTGTGAACGAGGGTGTAGGGGCGGGTCTGAGACCCGCCCCTACGAGGGTGTGCATTGGTTTAAGAGAAATCAGGGATGCTGCAACTCGTCCGGGATCGGCAGATTGATCGTAAGAAATAAAAGCGGTCTAAGATTGTGCAGTGGATGTGATTGGGCGGGTAAACCCCATCCGAAAGAATCGACTCTCGACCGGCAAGTTTCGACCCACGAGTCATTCGCTTCGGAGGGTCCATCACGGTGAACTGAGCCAAAAAAATGGGTGGTGGCTTCACGAGTGAGAACTGTTATGCTTTTTGAGTGTGCTGAATAAATCATCGCGACGTTCACGTTGGGGGATATTATGGTGTTGATTTCTAACAATTCGACTTTGTTATGTGGACTAACTAGCACGTTGTAACGTGCTAGTTAGCGCGGATTCAACCTTGAAGTGCAACACGGTTTAAAGATTTCATAAACACCTCATAGGGTGTTTTGAATCCGAGACATTTTCGAGGTCGATGATTGAGCCTATGCATGGCGAGATTGATCTCTGCTTGAGTGATGGTATCGAAGCGTTGCTTCTTAGGGAAGTACTGTCGGATTAGGCCGTTAGTATTTTCGTTGGTGCCACGCTCCCAGGACGAATAGGGATGGGCGAAATAGACGGTCGCATCAAGCCTGCTGGCGATGTTGGCGTGCTGGGCGAACTCAGTGCCGTTGTCGGTTGTCAGTGTGTGGACCCGCGCTTGGTACGGTGTGAGCAGGCGGATCACGGCGTTGCCGACGGCCTCAGCGGTCTTGTGCGCAACTTTGGCCAGGAGCGTAAAGCGGGACTTGCGCTCGACCAGCGAGACGATCGCCTGACGCTGACCCGCGCCGATGAGCGTGTCGCCTTCCCAGTCGCCGACGCGGCGGCGGGTATCGACCACAGCAGGTCGGTCATCAATGGAGATACGACCTGGCATGATGCCGCGCCGGTCATAGCTGCCGTAGCGTTTGCGGCGCTGCTTCTGGCAACGCAGATTTCGCCAGAGAATGCCACCGTTGCATTGATCGGCATAGATGCGCTGGTAAATAGTCTCGTGACTGACCGATGGCTGGCCGCACGCCGTGAGTACACCGGTGATTTGTTCAGGGCTCCACTGCAAGGCGAGTTTCTCCTCGGCGAAAGCCCAGGTGGCGGCTGCGATGCGCGGGCCATTGGCGCACGCCAGTTGGCGGTTCTCCGCCAAGCGCTGCGCCTGTTGCGGACGATAACCACGCAGACCGCTATTGCGGGCCAGCTCTCGACCAATGGTCGATTTGTGGCGCTTCAGTAGCACTGCAATGGCGCTCTTGTCATGGCCGGCTTTCTTGAGGACATATATCTGGTATCGTTCATGTGGGGTGAGATGTGTGTAGTTCATTCCTGGCAACTTCGACTTGGCGGTTAAAGGGGCCGGGATGCTACCGCATCTTGCCCCTCAACCGGTTAATCTAAAGTTGCACTTCGAATTTGAATTCGCGTAGTCCATCTAATTGTAGTTATGGCGCAAAAGAACAAGCATGGACCAATCAACATTAAGTACGCTCATAGAGCTTCTTAAGCAAAACCTATCCAAACCTGATGGTGTGGTTGTCGCTGCATACATAACAGTAGGTGGTATGGCTGGCGCTGCGTTGCTCGCTGCGCTGGTTCAGTGGTTGGTAACAAAGGCTGTGCTCCATTCCGAGCACAAAAGATTACACACACAGCTCAAGACTGATTTCCAGCTTAAGCAATTCTCGCAGTGGCAAACGGACTTTATCGCAACGATTTCTGAGCTTTTGGCACACACTGATCCAGAGGTTTACCCAACGCCAGATAGAAAGAAAGTTGTTCCGCTAATCCAGAGAGCCCAGTTGATGCTAAACCTTGAGCTTGATACTCATCGGAAAGTTAATGGGCTAATTAACGAGCTAGGGCTGGCGGTCAATAAATGGGAACCAAAGAGTATGAGCGAGATTCTTGGTTTACATGGTCGACTTTTGGAAGCATCGCGTGCTGCAATCTATCTTCCTGGGCATCAAGTTGCGCCATAACACGTCGCCCACCCCACTCCCTATTAGTACCCGACATCTATCCGATCAGAAGAGGAAGAAATGACCACAGGACAGCAAGAGGTTCTAAGCAAGGTTCCAGAGGTAACACTAATCTTCTGGATCATAAAAGTTCTTGCTACAACCCTTGGAGAGACCGGCGGAGACGCCGTATCCATGTCGATGAAGCTCGGCTATCTCGTCGGCACCGGGAT
>JBGPWJ010000277.1:0-3136 GCA_041492115.1 Gammaproteobacteria bacterium | reverse complement strand
CCTTCGCCAATGGCGGCTATAAAGTCACGCCTTACTTCATCGACCGCATCGACAACGCCAACGGCGAAAAACTTTTCCAAGCGCGCCCGGAAGTCGCCTGCAGCGATTGTCTGGACCCGGCCGGCAACAGCGCCGAAGCGCAAGCCATCGCCTATGGCACCGGCCAAGCGGCGACGCCGACGCCTCACACCAACGCGCTCGGTGCCAAGCTCGCGCCGCGCATCATCAGCGTCGAGAACTGGTACCTGATGAACTCGCTGCTGCGTGACGTCATCCTTTACGGCACCGGCAAAAATGCCCTGGCCCTCGGCCGCAACGATCTCGCCGGCAAAACCGGCACCACCAACGAGCAGCGCGACGCGTGGTTCTGCGGCTTCACGCGCAATATCGTCACCATCAGCTGGGTCGGCTACGACGCGCACACACCACTCGGCGACAAGGAAACCGGCGGTCACACCGCCCTGCCGATGTGGATGTACTACATGCGCAAGGCGCTCGCCGACGTGCCCGAAGTGCCGTTGCAGCAACCGCCCGGCATCGTCACCCAGCGCATCAATCCCGACACCGGCGCACCAACCTTCAGCGATGACCCAAACGCCATGCTGGAAGTCTTCATGGCCGACAAACTCCCCGGATCGCCGACCGAGTCGACAACCGATGCCGCATCCGATGCCGTGGCGGAGGCGCCCTCCGATACCCCGTCCGACGGATACGAACAGCGCACCAACGAGAATCTTCCCGACCAGTTGTTTTGATTAACTGCAAGACAAAGAGAAAAGAGTAAAATGACAGCACCTACCATCCCCTTTGCTCTTTGATCTTTTCCCTTTTATCTTCTATGCCCATGCGCCCCAGCACCAAAGATCAGCAGATGCGCCTGCGCCTGGCCCAAGAGGCCGCGCGCATCATCGAAGAGGAAGGCATCCGCGACTTCCACAGCGCCAAGCGCAAGGCCGCCGCCCATCTCGCCGCGACCGATACGCGCAACATGCCCAGCAACACCGAGATCGAACAGGCCCTGATCGAATATCAGCGCCTGTTCAAAGCCGCCACGCAACCGAACCGCCTGCGTGAACTGCGCGAAGCCGCATTGAACGCACTGCGCTTCTTCACACGCTTTCACCCGCGTCTGGTCGGTTCGGTGCTGAGCGGCACGGCCAATGCCCATTCCGACGTCAACCTGCACCTGTTTACCGATGTCCCGGAGGATGTCGCGCTGTTCCTGATGCAGGAAGGCATCCCTTACGACACCGGCGAACGCCGCCTGCGCCTGGGCAACGGCGACAGCGCCAACTACCCGGTGTACCGCTTCCTGGCCGGCGATACCCGCCTCGACCTCACCGTGTTTCCAATCGATGGCGAACGCCAAGCGCCGCGCAGCCCGGTGGATGGCAAACCGATGCGGCGGGCGGGATTGGCGGCGGTGGAGGAACTGTTGAAGGACGGCTCGGAATAATTGTAGATTCGTAGGGCGCGTATCACGCGCCAAGGTGTGGCAGAGGTTAATGGAGATGGCGCGTGGTACGCGCCGCTACGTTTAGCGGCGTTTGCCGCGGCCGGTGGGACTGCCGGGATTGATCCCGGACTTGGTATTGCGTGGCGCGGATCTCGTGGTGGCAGCGGCCGACGACGTTGCACGCGCCGGTTTGCTGGTGCGTAATACCGGCGTGGTGGGAAGGCCGGTGTGCTGAGTCTTGAACGGTCTATCACCCAGCTTGCGGCGCGCGCCTTCGCTCTGTTCGCCGGTACCCGCCGGTTGCCAGGTTGGCACCAAATGCCGCTTGCCGTTGCCGATCAGATCCTCGCGGCCCATGCGTTTCAAGGCCTCGCGCAGCAACGGCCAGTTGTTGGCATCGTGATAGCGCAGAAAGGCCTTGTGCAGCCGCCGCACTTTGAGGCCCTTGGGAATGACGACCTCTTCACTGGTGCGTGTGATCTTGCGCAGCGGGTTCTTGCCGCTGTGATACATCGCGGTGGCGGTGGCCATCGGCGAGGGCAGGAATGCCTGCACCTGGTCGGCGCGAAAGCCGTTCTTCTTCAGCCACAGCGCCAACTCCAGCATGTCTTCATCGGTGGTGCCGGGGTGTGCAGCGATGAAATACGGGATCAGGTACTGTTCCTTGCCAGCTTCCTTCGAGTACTTCTCGAACAGCTCCTTGAATTTGTCATAGGCGCCCATGCCGGGCTTCATCATCTTCGACAGCGGGCCTTCGCGCAGATGTTCGGGCGCGATCTTGAGATAGCCGCCGACATGATGCTGCACCAGTTCCTTGACGTACTCGGGCGATTTTACCGCGAGGTCATAACGCAGACCCGAAGCGACCAGCACCTTCTTCACGCCGGGCAACTCGCGCGCGCGGCGATACAGTTTGATCAAGGGCGTGTGATCGGTGCCGAGGTTGACGCAGATGTCGGGATAGACGCAGGACGGTTTGCGGCAGGCCGCTTCGATTTCGCGGCTCTTGCAGGCCAGCCGGTACATGTTCGCGGTCGGCCCGCCGACATCGGAGATCACGCCGGTGAAGCCGGGGACCGTGTCGCGGATGGTTTCGATCTCGCGTATCACTGAATCTTCAGAGCGGCTCTGGATGATGCGGCCCTCGTGTTCGGTGATCGAGCAGAAGGTGCAGCCGCCGAAGCAGCCGCGCATGATGATCACCGAGAAGCGGATCATCTCATATGCCGGGATGCGCGCATCGCCATAGGCCGGATGCGGACGGCGCGTGTACGGCAGTTCGAAGACGCGATCCATCTCTTTGCTGGTGAGCGGAATCGGCGGCGGATTGAGCCAGACATCGCGATCGCCGTGGCGCTGCACCAGCGCGCGTGCATTGCCGGGATTGGCTTCGACATGCAGGATGCGCGAGGCGTGCGCGTACAGCACCGGATCGGATTTGACCTTCTCGTAGGCGGGCAGGCGGATCACGGTGGTTTCGCGATCGTGCTTGGGTAAGTGTCGATGAAACTGCACAACCTGAGAACGTGCGTCCCCCTCTCCCTCAGGGAGAGGGCCGGGGTGAGGGGGATCAATAGAAGGCGCTTTATCACTCACCCTCATCCTCGGCAACTGCTCCCGGCGTTGCCCTGCCTCCTGCATCCATGCAGTCGTGTCCTTCTCCCGGAGGGAGAAGGGACT
>JBGPWJ010000070.1:0-10803 GCA_041492115.1 Gammaproteobacteria bacterium | reverse complement strand
GGTCACTCTTCGCAGCAGATCAACGTCGCGGCGCATGTCTCGGTGTGGTACGCGATCGCGGCGATCGTGTTCGGCGCCAAGCCGATGTCCGAGCGTGTCAGTCGCGGCGCCTTCCTGCTCTACATCCTGTTCCTGCAGCTCGCCAGCGCCCACCATTTGCTCTCCGACCCGGGCCTGTCGACCGAGTGGAAAGTGTTCAACACAAGTTACGCCATGTACCTGGCGGTGCTTGCCTCCATGATCCACGGGCTCACGGTGCCGGGCGCGATTGAGGTGGCGCAGCGCGAGAAGGGCTACACCAAGGGACTGTTCGAGTGGATCCGCAAAGCGCCCTGGGGCAATCCGGTGTTCTCCGGCATGTTCATGTCGCTGATCGGATTTGGCTTCATCGGCGGCATCTCGGGCGTGGTGATGGGCACGGAGCAGATCAATATCATCATCCACAACACCATCTATGTGCCGGGTCACTTCCACGCCACCGTGGTATTGGGCACGACGCTGGCGTTCATGGCGCTGACCTACTTCCTGATCCCGACACTGTTCAAGCGTGAGCTGATCTGGAAGGGCCTGGTCAAGTGGCAACCGTACCTGTTCGGTTTTGGCATGGCGGTGTTCACGCTGACGATGATGGGCGCGGGTACCATGGGTGTCGAACGTCGGCACTGGGACATGGCCTTCACCGGCTCGGCGCTGGGCTATCAATATCCGGGTAGCGCTTACCTGATGATGGGCTTGGTCGGTATCAGCGGCATGGTCGCCATCGTCGGCGGCGCCTTGTATATCCTGATTACCGTCGGCTCGATCCTGTTCGGCAAGCGTGTCGAGGTCACCGGCTACAGCACCGCGCAGACGCAACTGAAGATGCCGGTGGCCAGTGCCATCGAAGGCCATGGCAACATCGGTGTGGCCGGGTTCTCGGCGCCGGGCACGCTGATCTTCGCCTTCATGTTCCTGGCGATCTTTGTGGTGTATTACTTCATCAACTGGAAGTATCTGGCCTCGGTGTGGCCGATGGGTTGATTGGCTCATCATTCACAGACGAAGTCCCCTCTCCCCCGAAAGCGGGGGAGAGGGGGTTGTTCGAGGTAACTCTCACCCGCAATGTGGAAGAGAGTGAGTAGTGCGAGGTAACTGAGAGAGTATGAATCACACACTATCAGCGCAGATGGCTAATCAGATAAGCGTGATGACGCAACTGCGCCAGTTCGCCAACGTCTGCAAACTGCGCATCGGTGTGACCATCGCCTTCACGGCGCTGGCGGGTGTCGCAGTGACACCCGGCTCGGATCTCGCCGTTTGGCAGATAGTGGTAATTGGTCTGGCCGTGCTGGTGTCATCAGCGGCGGCGGGCGGGTATAACCAGTTTTACGAAACCGATCTCGATGCGCGCATGGAGCGTACCCGCAACCGCCCCTTTGTCACCGGTGAACTGGCCCATGGTCGTGGCTGGTTGCTGGCCTTGTACGGCATGGTCGCGGTGTCGGTGCTGGCGGCCGCTGCCGCAACCAATGTCATGGCCGCGCTCTACGTGTTCCTCGGCGCGTTCTTCTACGCCATCGTCTACACCGTCTGGCTGAAGCGCCGCACTTGGCTGAATATTGTGATCGGCGGATTGGCCGGCAGCTTCGCGGTCCTGGCCGGCGCGGCCGCGGTCAATCCGCAACTCGGCACGCTGCCGCTGCTGCTGGCGCTGGTGTTGTTCCTCTGGACGCCCTCGCACTTCTGGAGTCTGGCGATCGCCATGCACAAGGACTACGCCGCGGCCGGTGTGCCGATGCTGCCGGTGGTGGTCGGTGATCGCGTCGCGGCGCGCGTGGTGCTGGCCAACACCATGCTGCTGGTCGCCGCGTCTGTCGTGCCGTTTTTCTACGGGCTGGGTTGGATCTATCTTGCCGGCGCGCTGCTGGGCGGCGCTTGGTTTCTGCACACCAACCTCAAGATGGTGCGCAATCCCACGCCGCGCACGGCCATGGTCAGTTTCCATGCCTCGCTGGCGCAGTTGACCTTGGTGCTCACAGCGGCGATCATCGACGCGCAGTTTCTGAGCTGAGCCCGCGCTTGGCGGGTTTTGTGTCCGCAGCAACAAACTTTTCTTATGGTCGCAAATGAACGCGTATGAACGCAAATTCAGTTGTTTCATGCGCGTTCATTTGCGTGCATTTGCGGCCGCTTTTGCTGTGTTTTCTTTTGCGTGGCTGCCGCAATCCGCGCTCGGGCAACAGCACACGCCGGCGCCGATCTCAACGGAAACGACTGGCGAGCAGGGTTTCGACAATACCGTCGCGCTCAAGATCAGCCAGGCCGCTATCGGCACCCGGTTGGATGATTACGGATTCACGAACAGCAGCCAGGAGACAGTTCATCTGGCGGATTTTCGCGGCAAGCCGCTGGTTATCAGCCTGGTCTACAGCAGCTGCTACCACACCTGCCCGATGACCACGCAGCATCTCGCGCAGGCGGTGCGAGCCGCGCGCCAGGCGCTCGGTGCGGACAGCTTCACTGTGCTGACCATCGGTTTCGATACGCCCAACGATACGCCGCAGGCCATGGCGGATTTCGCGCGCCATCAGAACATCCCGCCCTTTCACTGGCAGTTCCTGAGCGCCGACGCGGCGACCATGCAGCGACTCATCAAGGACCTTGGCTTTATTTACCGGCCCTCGCCCAAGGGTTTCGACCATCTGATCCAGGCCAGCGTGATCGACGCCGACGGCAAGCTGTATCGTCAGGTCTACGGCGAGTTGTTCGAGATTCCCTGGCTGGTCGAACCGCTCAAGCAACTCCAGTATGGCCGGCGCGTCGACGACAGCGCCTGGATCGACCTGGTGAAAAAAGTGCGCTTGTTCTGCACCACCTACGATCCGGCCAGTGGTATGTATCGCGTCGATTATTCACTATTCGTCGGCATTGCCATCGGACTGATGGTGATCGGCGGTGCGGTGATTTTCCTGGTGCGCAGCATGCGCGGTCCGAAGCTGTCCTGACACTGATATCCCACAATGAAACCCAGGGCGTTTTGTCGCTCCGGTGTTTTGATATAGGTCATGGTTGCCCTGCGGTTGCACTGTTAGCCTGCGCTTCATGGTTACACTGAACGCATAGGCCACTCTTGTTCAAGCCGCTACAATCCGCGCTGCAACGTCTGATGCAAGCAGTGGAAGGTCCATTCAGCGCCGTCTTTACACCCGCCTGGAATCCTTTCTATCATCTCGGCGCCCTGACCATCTTCTTTTTCTGGGTGGTGCTGGTCAGCGGGCTGTATGTGTTCGTCATGTTCAAGACCAGTGTGTTCGGTGCCTACCCGTCGGTCGAGTACCTGACGCATCAGCAATGGTATCTGGGCGGTGTGATGCGCAGTCTGCACCGTTACGCGTCGGATGCGGCAATCATAACCATCCTGCTGCACATGCTGCGCGAATTCGCCGGCAACCGTTATCGCGGCCCGCGCTGGTTTTCCTGGTTCACCGGCATTCCGCTGCTGTGGCTCGTGTTCCCGCTCGGCATCACCGGTTACTGGCTGGTGTGGGATCAGCTCGCCCAATACCTCGCCATCGCCAGCTCCGAACTGCTCGACGCCTTGCCGATCTTCACCGATCCGATGGCGCGCAACTTTCTGACGCCGGAAAGTCTCAGTGATCGCTTCTTCACGCTGCTGGCGTTTCTGCACCTGATCGGCCTGCCGATCTTCCTGGTGTTCGGCATCTGGTTTCATCTGCTGCGCGTCAGTCGGCCGACTGTGAACCCGCCGCGGGTACTGATGTTCGGCAGCCTGCTTATGCTGTTTGCCGTGTCGCTGCTCAAGCCCGCGCTAAGCCAGGGGCCGGCGAATCTCAATATCGTTCCGGCCACACTGGGTCTCGACTGGTTTTATATGCCGGTCTATCCATTGCTCGATTATGGCTCACCGAAACTGGTGTGGACGCTGCTGGTCGGGTCGAGCATGTTCTTCTCGATCATGCCCTGGCTGCCGCGCCGCAAGCGCGCACCAGCCGCGGTGGTTGATCTTGATAACTGCAACGGCTGCGGACGCTGTGTGGAGGATTGTCCGTACAACGCCGTCACGCTGATGCCGCGCACCGATGGTCTGTCGTTCGAGCAGGAGGTGCTGGTCAATAACGATCTGTGTGTGAGCTGCGGCATCTGCGCCGGCGCCTGTCCGACGGCGACGCCGTACCGACGCAAGAGCGAGTTGCGGCCGGGCATACAGTTGCCGGATTACACCATTGCCAGTTTGCGCGACCAGACCATCAAAGCTACCGCTGCACTACATGGCTCGGCGCGCGTGATTGTCTACGGCTGCGACTCCGGGCCGGACCTGGAAGTCTTGCGCGACAGCGGCGTGGCCGTGGTGCGCATGCCTTGCGTGGCGATGCTACCGCCGTCGTTCATCGATTTTGTGTTGTCACGTCAGCACGTCGAAGCGGTGTTGCTGACTGGCTGTCGTGAACACGATTGCCACTTCCGCTTCGGCGTGGAATGGATGGAGCAGCGTCTGAACGGACAGCGCGATCCCTACCTGCGCCCGCGGGTGCCACGTGAGCGCATCGCGCAGTGCTGGGCCGGCACGGGCTCGCCCGATGTCGTGCGCCGCGCATTGGCTGAACTGCGTGAGCGCGTGGTGGCGCTGCCGCTGATGCATGTCCGTGGCGCTGGCAAGGCCGCTGCCGGGAAGACACATGATTAGGCCCGCGCAATGGTTCGGTCAGGCCGTGGCTTATCTGGCCTTCGCGGCCCTGATCGGTTATCTGTCCAGCGCGCCGGCGTATAGCCCGTTGCAACCGGGCCAGGCGCTGATCAAACTCAGCTTCAGCCATGCCGGCAAGATCAAAGGCGAATGCCGCGAACTCAGCGCCAAGGAGATCGCCGGTTACGCACCGAACATGCGCCGGCCCAAGATCTGCCCGCGCGAGCGTAATCCGGTACTGATTGAACTTGATCTCGATGGACAGCCCCTGCTGCACAGCCTGCTGCAACCCTCGGGCCTGTGGCATGACGGCGCCGCGACCATTTACCGCACTTTTAAAGTACCGTCTGGCCATCATCGCTTGGCCGCGCGCTTGCGCGACAGCGACCGCGCGGTGGGCTACGATTATCAGGGCGAGACCGAGTTCGACCTGGCCGAGCAGCAGAATTTCGTTGTCGAGTTTTCTTCCGAGCACACCGGGTTCAGTTTTAAATGAGCGGCCTGTCGACAAGCTGCAACGGCAAAGAGCTGCAGGCGTGGGGGTGGTCATGGCGCTGATTGAATGGAAGGAGAGTTTTAACGTCGGCATCGCCGCAGTGGATTTCGAGCACCGCGAGATGGTCGAGCTGATCAACGCCCTGCACGCCGATCTGCTGACGGCCGGTGACAAAGGGTCGATCCTGGAATTCTTCGGCGAAATCTACGCACGCATCTCTGCGCACTTCGCGCTGGAGGAAAAACTTATGCGCGAGCGCGGTTATGATCAGTACCAGGCCCACAAGCACGACCACGAACGCCTGTTGGATGAGATCCGCGACCTGGCCGACGATTACGAGGATGCCGAGTTGTTCAATGAGGCGGAGTTATCACGCCGGTTGACGCACTGGTTTGTCGATCACTTCAAGAATATGGATGCGCGGTTACACAAGGAACTGGGCTGAGCAAGTCCGGTTGCCGGCGGATGATTCAATAACCCAGTGCCCGCGCGCCCTGATAGAACATGAGGCTCAGCAGCCAGGCGAGCAGCAGCGGCCAAGCCACGGCGACCAGCGTGAAGGGCAGGCTCTTCGATTCGCTGCGGATGGTGGCGATGGTCGACAGGCAGGGCGTGTAAATCAGCGTGAACAGCATGAAGCTGTAGGCCTGCACCCAATCCAGTTGCTGCGCCATCAGGTGGGTCAACGAACTGCCTTCCATGCCGTAGATCACAGCCAGCGAACCGATCACGATTTCCTTGGCGACGAAGCCGAAGATCAGCGCGATGGCGAGTTGCTGATTGATGCCGAGCGGGGTAAGCAGCGGCGCCATGAAATGGCCGATCTGGCTGGCCCAGCTTTGCGTGCTGGCGGCGGCGATGCCAGGCGGAAAATTCGTCAGCAGCCACACCAGCACCACGCCGGCGATGATGAATTTGCTGGCGCGCTTCAGGAAATGCCGCACCTCGTGCCAGCCGCGCATTATCATCTGGCGCAGGGTGGGGAAGCGGTAGGGCGGCAGTTCCAGTGCGAAGGGTTCGTTGTTGGCATAGCGGCGCTTGAAAAGCAGCGCCGTGCCGAAGGCGGTGGCGAAGCTGAACAGGTACAGACTGAACAGCACCAGCGGCGCGTGTCTTGGCGAGAACAACGCGGCGGTGATGAAGATGAACACCTGCAGCCGCGCCGAGCACAGCGAGAACGGAATCGCCAGCATGCTGAGAAAGCGCAGACTGCGTGAGCGCATCACGCGTGTGCCCATCAATGCCGGCACGTTGCAGCCGAAGCCCATCAGCATCATTACGAAGCTGCGCCCGTCCAGGCCCAGCTTCGCCATCAGCGCATCCATCAGGAAGGCCGCGCGCGACAGATAGCCGGTGTCTTCCACGATGGCCATGAACAGAAAGAACAGAATGATGATGGGCACGAAGGCGGCGACCGTGCCGACGCCGTTGAAGATCCCGTCGATCAGCAGGCCATGTACCACAGACGGTGCACCGGCCAGCAGCGGTTCGAGGGCATACGTCTGGAGCTGCGTGAGCAGCCATTGCACGCCGCTCTGCAAGGGACTGCCGAGCAGAAAGATCGCCTGGAACAGCAGGTACATGACGGCGAAGAAGATCGGCAGACCCAGCCAGGGATGCAGCAGGATGTGATCCAGCCGGGCCGTTATATTGTCGGACAACTGCGTGGGCGTCTGAACGGTCTGTTTGAGCAGAGCATCCATGCGGCTTTCGATTTCATCATCAGACGCCAGCATCTCGCGCAGTCGTTCCAGTTTCATCGGATTGCTGTGTTCGAGTGTGCGGCTGATGGCTTGGTGCACATCCGGGTAACCGCTGCCGTATTTGGCGCTGAGCAGCATCACCGGCATGTCGAGTTGCTCGGCCATCCTGGCGGTATCAACAGTCACGCCGAAACGCTGCGCCTCGTCCGCCATGTTCAGCAGCAGCATGGCCGGCAGCTTGAGCTGTTTGAGCTGCAGGGCCAGACTCAACTGACGGTCAAGTTGCGAGCAGTTGAGAATGATCAGCACCAGATCGACGCTGTTGTTCTCCAGGAAATGTCGCACGACCTGTTCATCATCGGAAAAACCATGCAGGTCGTAGATGCCAGGCAGATCGACCAGTTCCGCCGTAGCGCCGCCCAGCACGACCTTGGCGCCCATCAGATCCACAGTCACACCCGGCCAATTGCCGACACGCGCCGAGGCGCCGGTGATACGGTTGAAGAAAGTGGACTTGCCGGTGTTGGGCATGCCCAGAAGGGCGATGCGCTTCATTCGGTGGGTGAGGCGATGTCGATGTGCCGTGCTTCGTGTCTGCGGAGCATGATGTCGGTGGAACCGATGCGGACATGCAGAGGGCCGGCGAAGCGCGCGCCGCGGATGACCTGCACACGCTTGCCGATGCGAAAGCCCATCGCGGCCAAACGAAAGGTGAAGGCCCTTTCGAAACGCATGCCGGTGATGGTGGCGGATTGACCGGGTTTCAGTGTTGCCAGATTGCTCATATACAAACCTGCTTAGACTAAATATAAATGAGAATGGTTCGTATTATTACATAGTGTTCACGTATTGCAAGGGGATTGAGTGGTTTGTTTGAGGCGGGTCAAATCCAAGTCGATCCTTGTCCCGGCTCGAGCTCCGTGGGGGGCGGGTCTGAGGCCCGCCCCTACAAAACATCGGAATGGACGCCATTGCCAAAGAGAATTGCGTAGAAGTGCCGGGAGCAGGCACTGGGTTCGCGAGTCTGCGCTGCGTAACGGCCATGTTAATATCGCCGCGCTTGTAGCTGTCGATGCTGCAGCGCAGCAGTAAAGTTTTTCTTTAAGCGCCCCGGCACACTGGCTGGCCGACCAGCGCGGAGCGAGGATGCGCATGAATGAAGACTTTTCCCTGACAGTGCCGGAAGGCGAACCGCGCCGTCAGGCGCTCGGCTGGTTGTGGCTGGGCTTGCTGTCGCTGGTGTTCTCCGGCCTGTTCTCGCTGCTGATCGTGCTGTCGCGCACGCCCTATCTCGATGACCTGATCCCGTTCGTGGATTTCTTCCACACAGCGCTGGTGGTGCATGTCGATCTGTCTGTGCTGGTGTGGTTCCTGGCCTTCGCCGGCGTGTTCTGGAGTCTCAATGCCTCGGCGCGCTGCGCCGCCTGCGGTTGGCTGGCGTTGCTGCTGGCCGGCACGGGTGCGGCCGTGATGACCGTGGCGCCGTTCATCGGTGCGGGCAATGCGCTGATGAGCAATTACATCCCGGTGTTGCAGCAGCCGGCGTTTCTGTCGGGACTGGTGCTGTTCGGCGTCGGTATCGGCGTGCTGGTGCTGCGTACCTTGCTGTTCGCGCCGCCGGTGGGCTTGTCGATGAACGGCGCGGGCGCGCTGCGCTTTGGTCTCAACACTGCGGTGGTGGCCGCGGGCATGAGTCTGATCGCCGTGATCTGGTCATATCGCGGCATGCCGGATTTTCTCAAGGACAAGGAATATTACGAGCTGCTGTTCTGGGGTGGCGGACATGTGCTGCAATTCACGCACACGCAGTTGATGCTGGTGTCGTGGTTGTGGCTGGCGGGCGCCAGCGGCGCAACACCGCGCATCAGTCCGCGCGTGGTGCTGTTTCTGTTTGCCTGGGGTCTGCTCGCGGTGTTCGTCACACCGCTGATCTATCTTGGCCATGATGTGACCTCGATCGAGCACCGTCTGCTGTTCACCTGGCAGATGGAATTCGGCGGCAGCCTGGCCTCGCTGATGATCGGTGCCGCGGTATTGTACGGCGTGCTCAACGGCACCAGCGCGCCTCCGCAGGCGCGCGCCGAACGCGCCGCGCTGCTTGCCTCGCTGCTGCTGTTCGGCATGGGCGGTGTGATCGGCTTTCTGATCAAAGGCAGCAACGTCACGGTGCCGGCGCATTATCACGGCTGCATCGTCGGCGTGACCCTGGCCTTCATGGGCATGACGTATCATCTGCTGCCGCGCCTCGGCTATCAGGCCGTGGCGCAGTGCCTCGCCGTGTGGCAGGTCTGGATCTACGGCGGTGGCCAGTTGCTGCACATCATCGGCCTGGCCTGGTCGGGCGGTTACGGTGTACAGCGCAAGACCGCCGGTGCCGCGCAGGAACTGCATAGCGTGCAACAGATCGCCGGCATGGGCCTGATGGGTGCCGGCGGTCTGATCGCCATCATCGGCGGACTACTGTTCCTGGTGGTGGTGTTCCGCGCTATGCGTAAACGCGCACCCTACGGTATGGTTCGTGCCTAACAGCCGAATGCATTCGCACGGTGTCCGCCCGGAATCCTGGCAACAGAATCGTGTTGCCTCCCCGCACTCCGCTCCTCCGTCCCAGGTTTGATGCAAGTCAAGGACGCGCCGCCTGTGGTGCGATGTAATGCATCCGCCCCTGCTCTGACAGTGTGTGATTGTGTGTGGCTTGGCCCGACGGAACTGGCGTTGGTTCCGCCGGGCCTTCTTCCCTATCCGCCCTGAGAGTGTCGGAGGCATCACGAATTCACACTCTGGAGGCTAATGACAATGCGCATCAAGGCAGCGGGTCTGTGCGGTATCGCAATCGGTTCACTGACGTTGGGTCTGATCAGTGTGGCGCAGGCGGATGATTCACTTGGCGCGGCACTGACCGGCGGCAAGGTGTCGCTCGATCTCCGTTATCGTTACGAACAAGTGGATCAGAATAACAGCAAAAAAACGGCGGATGCGTCCACGCTGCGCACGGCGCTCGGCTACACCACCGGTAGCTTCTACAACTTTGGCGCCATGGTCGAGTTCGAGAACGTGGCGGTCGTCGGCTCCGAGACCTACGACAGCTCGGTCAACCTCAAGACGCAGTACTCCAAGGTGGTCGACCCGAAAGGCACCGAGGTCAATCAAGGCTACCTGAGTTACGCGGGTCTCGATGCCACGATGTTGCAACTGGGTCGGCAGCGAATCATCCTCGACAACCAGCGCTGGGTCGGCAACGTCGGCTGGCGCCAGAACGAACAGACCTTCGACGGCTTCACCGCCGTGAACAAGTCGCTGCCCGACACGCAGTTGACCTATGACTACATCAGCAACGTCAACCGCGTCAGCGGCGACGACGCGACGGACGGCAATGCCCGCATGCGCTCGCACCTGCTCAATGCCAGCTACACCGGCTTGCCGTTCGGCGCGCTTACCGGCTACGCCTACCTGCTCGACTACAAAAACGCACCGACCTCGTCTACGCAGACGCTGGGCCTGCGCTTCGCCGGCAAGCAGGCGTTGAGCGGCGTCGACGTGCTGTACACGGCGGAATACGCCCGGCAGAGCGACTATGCCGACAACACCAACAGCTTCGATGTGAACTATGTGCTCGGTGAACTCGGTGCGGCGATGAATGGTATCACCGCCAAGTACGGCTACGAGAAGCTCGGCAGCGACGGTACCATCGCCTTGCAGACCCCGCTCGCCACGCTGCACTCTTTCAACGGTTGGGCGGATATTTTCTTGTCCACGCCCGCGAAAGGTCTCATCGACCAGTACCTGAGCGTCGGTGCCAAGCCGATGGATATCAATCTTGCCGCTGTGTATCACGATTTCGCCACCGACAAGGGAACCAGCGATTACGGCAAGGAATGGGACCTGATGGCCAGCAAGACATTTGAGAAGAAGTACACCCT
>JBGPWJ010000163.1:0-6131 GCA_041492115.1 Gammaproteobacteria bacterium | reverse complement strand
CGTTCAGCGGTGATTCTGCTGTTTGAACTGGTGGCGGGTGCGGTGTCATCACAGTTGCTGGCGCATGAGGTTATCAGTGTCCGCGAAATGATCGGCGGGTTACTGATTGTAGTTGCCGCCTATATCGCCGCGCGTCCGGCGACCGATTCGTAATCATCAACCATGGTCCGCATCATCGGCATCCACCACGCCAGTCTTATGGTCGCCGATACCGCGCGGTCACTGGCCTTCTATTGCGGGGTCCTAGGGCTGGCGACGGATGACACGCGTCCGGATCTGGGTTATCCCGGAGCCTGGCTGTGGGTGGGGACGCAACAGATTCATCTCATCGAGTTGCCCAATCCGGATCCGGTATCGGGGCGACCCACTCATGTCGGACGTGATCGTCACACGGCGCTGCACATAACAGAGATGGATGAGTTGCGTGCGGCGCTGGAGCGTGCGGGTATCAGTTACACCCTGAGCCGCTCCGGCCGGCGTGCCTTGTTTTGCCGCGACCCGGATGGAAACGGTTTAGAATTTATTGAAGTCATCGCCGACTCGAATGGCACTTGCTTAAGCCCGAAGTAACGTAGGGGCGGGTCTCAGACCCGCCCGGGTTGGCACTCTCTCAAGCTCATGCAGAGCGGGTCTGAGACCTGCCCCTACGCACTCAATCTGCCAAATGCCGCAGCAATTCATCGCGTAATTGCGCAAGACGCCTCGCGTCGGTGATAGGCAGGTTGTCGGAGTCGGTGATGAAGAAGAAATCCTCCGCGCGTGCGCCGAAGGTGGCGATCTTGGCATTCTGCACGCGCACGCCGCAGGTTTGAAAAGCGCGACCGACGCGCGATAACAGACCGGGACGGTCGGCGGTGGTCAGTTCCACGACGGTGCGCTGATTGCGTTGGTCCTGACTGAAGTCGATCACGGTCGGTATGTCGAAATGCCGATAGGTGCGCGGCGCGCGGCGCGTGACGGCCGGGGCCTGCATCGCGTCGCGCCGCAATTCACGATTCAGGGTGTCGAGAATTTCCTGCGCGCGCCGGTCGCCGGCGATGGGCTCGCCGCTGTCTTCCAGAACCAGGTAGGTGTCCATGGTGTGACCGCTCAGCGCCAAGATCAGGCGCGCATCGAGAATGGTCAGGCCGAGTTGGTCGAGCACCGAGGTGGTGAGCGCGAACAGGTGATCGTCGCTCTTGGTATAGAGGAACAGCGCGGTGCCGCCGCGCGCGGTCTCCAGACGCAGCAGCACCAAGGGCAGATCCTGCGCCGTGCTGTGGGCGATGGCTTCGGTGTGCCAGGCGATTTCCGCGCTGGAATAGCGCAGGAAATACTCTTCACTCAGGCCCTCCCATACGGCGGCGATGCGCGCCTCGTCCATGCCTTGGGTATGTAGCAGTTCACGCGCCTGTTCCTGGGTCTCGCGGATCAGTTCATGCTTGTGCAGCGGATTTTCCAGGCCGCGGCGCAGCGCGCGCATGGTCAGGCTGTACAGTTCGATCAGCAGCGCGTCCTTCCAGTTGTTCCACAGTTCCGGATTGGTGGCGCGGATGTCGGCGACCGTCAGTAGATACAGATAATTGAGACGCACACGGTCACCGACCTTATTAGCGAACTCATTCACCACCAGCGGATCGCTGATGTCGCGGCGCTGCGCGGTGGTGGACATGATCAGATGGTTCTGCACCAGCCAGGCCACCAGATGCGAGTCGTAATTGGACAGACCGTGATGCAGGCAGAAGGCCTCGGCATCCTTGCTGCCCAGTTCCGAGTGATCGCCGCCGCGGCCCTTGGCGATGTCGTGGAACAGACCGGCCAGATACAGCAGTTCCGGTTTTGGCAGGCTCTGCATGATGCGGCTGCAGAGCGGAAATTCGTGGGCATTGGCGGGGACGGTGAAGCGGCGCAGATTGCGCACCATGAACATGGTGTGCTCGTCGACGGTGTAGATGTGGAACAGATCGTATTGCATCTGGCCGACGATCTGACCGAACAGCGGTATATATTCGGCCAGCACGCCGTAGCGGTTCATGCGCCGCAGCACCCGGTTGACGCCCTGCGGCTGGCGCAGGATTTCCATGAACAGGCTGCGCGCGCGCAGGTCGTTGCGGAATTTTTCGTCGATCAGATGGCGATGATCGCGCACCAGCCGAATGGTTGCGGCGCGCACGCCCTTGAGGTCCGGGTTCTGCGCCAGCACCAGGAACAGTTCCATCAGCGCGAACGGGTAATACTGAAAGACCTTGGCGTAGGTGACTTCCAGATAACCTTTGCGGGCCTGGAAACGCTTGTTGATCGCGACCGGTTCGGCCGAGTCGTCGCCATACAGAATGACTTCCTCGAAATGCTGCAGGAGCATTTCGTTGAGGCGGTTCAGCTCCATCACGGTGCGGTAATAGCGCATCATGAACTGTTCGACCGCCAGGTGTGTGCCTTCATCCCGATAGCCGAATTGCCGCGCCAACGTGCGCTGGTGATCGAACAGCAGCCGATCCTCGCGCCGGCCGCTGAGCAGATGCAGGGCCATGCGCACGCGCCACAGATAGTTTTGTCCTTCGATCAGGCTCTGATACTCGGCGGGTGTGAGGAAACCGTGCTGCACCAGTTCGGACAGCGTCTCGGCGCCGAAATGGCGCTTCGCCACCCAGCCGATCATCTGGATATCGCGCAGACCGCCGGGGCTTTCCTTGACGTTGGGTTCGAGCTTATACGCCGTGTCGTGGTACTTGTGATGACGCGCGCTCTGCTCGCGCAGCTTGGTTGCGAAGTAGTCGCGATTCTGCCAGATGTGATCGGGATCGGTGGCTTCGCGCATCGCCTCGAACAGCGCCGCGGGACCGGCCAGCAGGCGCGCCTCCATGATGTTGGTGGCGACGGTGATGTCACGCTGCGCCTCGTCCACGCATTGCGCCACATCGCGCACACTGTGACCGACCTCCAGGCCGATGTCCCAGAGAAAGGTCAGAAATTTTTCGATAGCCTCGCGCCAGGGCTCGTGCGCGGCGCTGTCGAGCAGGATCATCAGGTCGATATCGGAACCGGGCAGCAATTCACCGCGGCCATATCCGCCGACGGCGACCAGCGCAATGCCGTGATCCGGCGCGGTCATGAAATGGCGCCAAGCGCGCGTCACCAGCGCGTCAATCGCACGGCTGCGCGCCAGCACCAGCACGGCGGCATCGGTGCCGTCGAGAAATTGCTGCTGCAGCGTCGCGGCGGCGGATTTCAATGCGGCGCGGAACACGACCAACGGTTCCTGTTCCTGAGCGAGGGCGCTGTCTAAGGCGGCGCTGTCGATCAGCACAGGAGTGGCCGGGGTATTCACGGTGGGACTGTCAGGGCGTGTGTTCATGCGTCAGGTGCGGTTCGCGTCGCGGCAATGTCGCCAGCATACCGTCTTGCGCCGTCCCAGGGAAACGTCCCGTGGACCATGGCCCGGGCTTTGCTATACTCGCCGGTAACTACTGTGTCCAGGCCAGCGGGGGTTTTATGACATCACATAGTCACGATCACGATGAGAAACGCGATTTCATTCGTCTGGGTGTGGATTGCCAAGTCGCCTTCAAGGATGCCGGCGGCAAAGAACACCAGGGACGCTGCATAAATGTCAGCGGTGGTGGCGTGCTGTTCATGACCGACGCGCCGCTGACCCTGGGCAGCGAACTCACCGTCAGCGTCAAGGCGGACACGCCGGTGATCAAGCCGCTGGATGTGATCGCCAAAGTCGTGCGCGTCGACCGCATCGACGGCAAGTTCGAGGTGGGGGTGAAGATCACCAAGCGGTTGTGAGGGGGCTTGGTGGTGTGGTTTTGAGTGATTGTGTTCCCTAAACAAACCAACAATTATTTCCATAAAAGAGCATCTAACAGAATGAGTTCCCTCTCCCTTCGGGAGAGGGAGTAACAGTGCCTCGCGAGATTCATTCTTTAATTAAGCCTCTTACCCTTTAATGCAGATCAGCGGTTCAAGCCGCGCCACTTTTCGCGCCAAGCCGGCCAACTCGGCCGCATCCACCACGGCACTCACTTCTTTGTAGGCACCGGGCGCTTCCTCCGCGACGCCACGCGTTGACGGACTGCGGATCAGAATGCCGCGTCCGGCCAATTCATCGATAACCTGGTTGCCTTGCCAAGTGCGCAGGGCCTGATGACGGCTCATGGCGCGGCCGGCGCCATGGCAGGCGGAACTGAATGAACGCGATTCGGCACTGGCGCAGCCGGCCAATATGTAGGAGCCCGTGCCCATCGAACCGCCGATCAGCACCGGCTGGCCGGCCGCGCGCAATGCCTCGGGCAGGTCCGGGTGGCCGGGGCCGAAGGCGCGCGTCGCGCCTTTGCGGTGAACATAGAGCTGGCGGGATTCACCGGCGATGCGGTGTTGTTCGAGTTTGCAGGTATTGTGCGAGACATCGTAGAGCAGATCCAGGCGCGCGTCGGGCAGTATCCGCGCGAACACCTGGCGCGTCAGGTGCGTGAGGATCTGCCGGTTGGCGAGCGCGCAGTTGATCGCGGCGCGCATCGCGCCGAGGTAGTGCACGCCGAGTTCCGAGCGTAGCGGCGCGCAGGCCAGTTCGCGGTCCGGCAGCGTGATGCCATGTCGTGGTGCCTCGGCCAGCATCTTTTTCAGATAGTCAGTGCCGATCTGATGTCCGAGTCCGCGTGAACCGCAGTGGATGCTGATGAGGACATCGCCCTGGTGCAATCCATAGGCGCGGGCGATGTCGGTGTCGAACAGTTGAGTCACTTTCTGAACTTCCAGATAATGATTGCCCGAACCCAATGTGCCCATCTCGTCGCGTTGTCGCTGCTTGGCCTGTGAGGAGACTTGTTCGGGTAGGGCATCACCGGCACAGCCGCGTTCCTCGATGCGTTCCAGATCGGTGCTCTCACCGTAGCCGCGCTGCACCGCCCATTGCGCGCCGCCGCGCAGCATGGTGTCCATCTCTTTGGGATTGAGGCTCAGTCCGCCGGTGCTGCCGACGCCGGCGGGGATGCTGTAGTAGAGCGCATCGGCTAGAGTCTGTTGTTCCGGTAATAACTCTTCCACACGCAGACCGGTGTGCAGGCAGCGCACACCGCAGGAGATGTCGAAGCCCACACCGCCCGCCGACACCACGCCGCCCTCATCGGCATCGAATGCCGCCACGCCGCCGATCGGAAAGCCGTAACCCCAGTGGGCATCGGGCATGGCATAGGCCGCCGCGACGATGCCGGGCAGTGCCGCGACATTCACTGTCTGCTCGTAGACCTTGTGATCCATGGCGCGCAGCAGAGGCTCGTCAGCGTAGATCACGGCCGGCACGCGCATCGCGCCGTGCGCGGGGATTTCCCAGGCGTAATCATCGCGGCGGTTGAAGAGGTTCAGGTCCATTAGGGTGTTGCCATGGTGGTTGCGATGATTATGTTAGTTGGTAATGGGCGTGTATCAATCCAGCGATACTTTGAACAGTCCGCCGCTATCTTGGCAGGGTCCCCTCTCCCTTCGGGAGAGGGGGAGCAGCAGAACTTCATACGCGTTCATTCGCAGCATAAAAAATATTTCACACATCAACCACGCACTGCGCCAGCCAGCTGCCGTCGTCAAACCGGGCGACGCGCAGCTCGGTATAGGTCGCACCTTTCACTTCGACCGCCGGTTCATGACGCGCCCGGTCGACCCGTTCACCCCAGGCGCGGGCCTGCAGGGTCGTGTCTTCGATGCGTACTTCGAAACGGCTGAACAGCCATTTGTGTGTGGCCATTTCGTAGATCAAGGCGTTCAGCCAGTCGACCAGCAGCAGTTCCTGATCAGGCGCCATGGCCTTGATGTCCACGGACGTGTGCGGCGCTATCGTCGCGGGATCGGTGATCACCGCGCTGAGCGCCAGCGCGGTCTGCGCGAAGGCCTCGCTGATGCTGGCGCCGAAACCCCGTATGCCGATGTCGGCATCGTGTGGAAAGTGTTCCCAACGCGCTGCGCTCATGGTGTGCGCCGGATCAACTCAGCGCGCCCGCTGATAGGTGCCGATCAGTTCCGCGTGCGCCAGGATGTGGTTCTGCATCGCTTGCTCGAGCCGTGCCTTGTCGGGCTTACCAAGATCAGGCAGGACGATGTCGAGCGCATAGAGTTTATGGAAGTAACGGTGCCGGCCGACGGGCGGGCAGGGGCCG
>JBGPWJ010000320.1:0-2015 GCA_041492115.1 Gammaproteobacteria bacterium | reverse complement strand
TCTCTCTCGCGAAACCACCACACCTTTGGGCCCGGGTCACCATGATGGTCCTCCGCCGGGAATGATCCGAGGACGCAGAAATACGATGCTCGCACGCCGTCGCGGCGCTGAAACCGCCTTTCCACCTGTTCCCGACCCTGTATTGTGGATGTCACGCTACCGTCAGGCTAGAATGTACCAAGTTTATCTGCGGTCTCTCCCATGTTTTACCAAGACAAATACGACGTCATCGTGATCGGCGGCGGCCATGCCGGCACCGAGGCGGCGCTCGCGTCCGCGCGGCGCGGTTGCCGCACGCTGCTGCTCACGCACAATGTCGAGACGCTCGGCCAGATGAGCTGCAATCCGGCTATCGGCGGTATCGGCAAGGGGCATCTGGTCAAGGAGATCGATGCGCTCGGCGGCTTGATGGCCAAGGCCGCGGATCGCGCCGGCATTCAGTTCCGCATGCTCAATGCCAGTAAGGGCCCGGCGGTGCGCGCGACACGTGCGCAGGCTGATCGCGCGCTGTACAAGCAGGCGGTGCGCGGTGCGCTGGAGTCGCAGGAAAATTTGCAGATCTTCCAGCAGGCGGTCAGTGATCTGATAGTCGAGGGCGGACGTGTCACGGGTGTCGTGACACAGATGGGCCTGAAGTTTTCCGCGCGCGCGGTGGTGCTGACGGTCGGCACTTTTCTCGGCGGGCGCATTCATATCGGTCTTGCCAATTACGAAGGCGGCCGCGCCGGCGATCCGCCGGCCAATGCACTGGCCGCACGGCTGCGCGAACTGCCGCTGCGTGTCGAGCGTCTCAAGACCGGCACGCCGCCGCGCATCGACGGACGCAGCATCGATTATTCACAGCTTGCCGAACAGCGCGGCGATGAACCTACGCCGGTGTTCTCGTACCTCGGCAATGCATCCGAGCATCCGCAGCAGGTGAGCTGCCACATCACGCACACCAACGAACGCACGCACGACATCATCCGCGCCGGCCTGGACCGTTCGCCGATGTACACGGGCGTGATCGAAGGCGTCGGCCCGCGTTACTGTCCATCGGTGGAAGACAAAGTGGTGCGCTTCGCCGACAAGGCTTCGCATCAGATCTTCATCGAACCCGAAGGCCTGACCACCCACGAGGTCTATCCCAACGGCATCTCCACCAGCCTGCCCTTCGATGTGCAGTTCGCGCTGGTGCGCTCCATCAAGGGTTTTGAGAACGCGCACATCACGCGGCCGGGCTATGCCATCGAGTATGATTTCTTCGATCCGCGCGATCTCAATTATTCGCTCGAGACCCGCCACATCGCCGGACTGTTCTTCGCCGGGCAGATCAATGGCACGACAGGTTACGAAGAAGCGGCCGCGCAGGGTTTGATCGCGGGCTTGAACGCCGCCTTGCAGGTCAAGGATCAGGAGCCGTGGTGCCCGCGCCGCGATGAGGCCTACATCGGCGTGCTCATCGATGACCTGATCACACGCGGCACCAGCGAACCGTATCGCATGTTCACCAGCCGCGCCGAATACCGGCTGCTGCTGCGCGAGGACAATGCCGATCTGCGCCTGACCGCCAAGGGCCGTGAGCTGGGCGTGGTTGATGAACAGCGCTGGCGGATCTTTGCCGCTAAGCAGGATGCCATTGAACGCGAACAGCAGCGCCTGCGCGAAACTTTTGTGCACCCGAACACGGTGGCGGCACAACTGATCGAGCAACATATCGGCGCGCCGCTGACGCGGGAATATTCGCTGTTGGATCTGCTGCGCCGCCCCGAGATCGACTACGCGGCATTGCTGTCGCTGCCGGATGCTGGCATGAGCGCGATCGATAGCGGTGTCGCCGAGCAGGTGGAGATCCAGGTCAAGTATGCCGGCTACATTGACCGTCAGCAGTTTGAAATCGCGCGCACGCAACGCCACGAGGAACTGCGCCTGCCCGAGGACTTCGATTACGCCAATGTGGTCGGCCTGTCCAACGAGGTACGCCAGAAGCTCAATGCCCACCGTCCGCTGACGCTCGGCCAGGCGACACGCATCCC
>JBGPWJ010000225.1:0-4485 GCA_041492115.1 Gammaproteobacteria bacterium | reverse complement strand
GGATGCCGCGCTGCGGACCTTGCTGGAACTGTCGGGCGCGGCGGGCGAGACGGACAAGCGCCTGCGCCTGCGCCTGGTGCTGTTCGGCACAGGGCAATTACAGGAAAAACTCGCCGCGCTGAGTCCCGGGTACGCGGACAACACCCATGTGTTCAGCATACCGCCGCTCAGCGAATTGCAGACAGCGGCGTATCTGCAGCACCGTTTGAAAGTGGCCGGTCTGCACGAGAACGCAATCTTCACACCAGGACAGGTCAAGAGCATCGTCAAGGCATCGCATGGCGTGCCAGCACAGATCAATGTCCGAGCGCGGCAATTGCTTATCGACAGGCACAGCGTCACCGGCAGCTCGCGCGTCGGCATGCACACGGCCGCTGCCGCGATCGCGAGCCCGGCGCGGCGCTGGGCGTTGTTCGCGGCAGCCGGTGCGGGCGTGCTGCTGATCGCTGTTGCACTGTGGCCAAGAGCAGTCAAACACGGTGCCGAACCGTCGAGTGCTGTAGCAGAATCCACAGCACCCGCTGCGGAAAAGACCGTTGAACTGGCCCTGCCGAACGTCGCGCCTGCCACGAGCCCAACTGCCGCCGGGACCAGCACCGCGCCTACGGCGCAGACGCCAGCCGTCACTGCCAACCCCCTGCCGGTACCGACGCTGGGACCCGAGGTCGAACACCCGGTGCCCACAAGTCCCAGCGGCAAGATTGCCGTCTCCAGCGTGCCCGCGCCGGAGACGGCAGCGCCGCCCGTACCCACCGGCAACGTGGCGCACCCGGCGGCACCGGCAATGACCACGGTCACGCTCCCGGTGGCACCGGCACCGGTCGCGAAGGATGCGCCGCATCCGGTTGTCACACTACCACCGGCAGTCATCGCCGAGGTGGCGAGCCCAGCGGCCAAGCCTGTCGCTCATGCCGAACCAAAAGTGCTGCCCACCACTAAACCGACACAACCCCCCAAACCGGCCGTGACTGTTACCGGTGCAGCCACCGTCAAGGGTGTGACATCGAGCCGCGACAACATCTGGTTGAAAACCCAGCGCCCGGGCGACTACACCCTGCAAATTCTGGGTGGACGTCGCGAAGCGGCAATCCGTCAGTTCGCCACGGCAAACCGACTGCAGGGTCCCTCGACGATTCTGCAAACAACGCGTGACGGCAAAGCCTGGTATGTATTGCTCTACGGAGCTTATCCCAGCCGCACCGCTGCCAGCCAAGCGCTCACGCGAATGCCCGCCACGGTGCGCGCCGCCAAACCCTGGCCGCGCAGCATCGCCACGGTGCAGGCCGAAATCGCCAAGAAACCCTGATCAACGTGCGGCCCTTGTGCCGCCCCGCGTAGGGGCGGGTTTCAAACCCGCCCTGGCATTGCACCTCGGCGACCTTTTCCAAGGCCGTATCCTGAATTGAACCCATCCGACCCGGACTGTATACTACCTAGCCCTTTTGCCCCCGGCCCGCCGCGCGGTGACGTAAAGCTGAGTTTTTGAAGCCTATACCATCGGTGTAATTCAAAAAAACCTCTGGCAGGGGTATATCTGGAACAGCGAGAAGAGGTATTCCGTGGTGCACCCGGCACGACCTGCACGACAAGGCTTATACGACCCGGCACACGAGCACGACGCGTGCGGCGTCGGCTTTGTTGCGCATATCAAAGGCCAGAAGAACCATGCCCTGGTCAAGCAGGGTCTGCAGATTCTCGAGAACCTCACCCACCGCGGCGCCACCGGCGCTGACCCGTTGATGGGCGATGGTGCGGGCATACTGATACAAGTCCCCGATGCCTTTCTGCGCCGCGTCTGCGCAGATCTGAATTTCACACTGCCGGCCGCCGGCGATTACGGCGTCGGCATGGTGTTCCTGCCGCGCAATGCCGCCAGTCGCGCCGCCTGCGAACGCCAGCTCAATGAAGCGATCAGCGCCGAAGGCCAGACACTGCTCGGCTGGCGCGATGTGCCGACCGACAACAGCGGACTGGGCACGGGCGTCAAAGCCGTCGAGCCGGTGATCCGTCAGGTGTTCATCGCGCGCGGCAACAGCTGCGCCGACCCGGATGCCTTCGAACGCAAACTGTTCGTGCTGCGCAAGCGCGCCGAACATGCCGTGAGCGCACTCAAGCTCAGCGATGGCCACATGTTCTACATCCCCTCGCTGTCGGCGCGCACAATCGTCTACAAGGGCATGCTGCTGGCGCGCCAGGTCGGCGAGTACTATCCCGATCTGCATGCGCAGGACATGGTCACCGCCTTGGCGCTGGTGCATCAGCGCTTCTCCACCAACACCTTCCCGAGCTGGGATCTGGCGCATCCGTTCCGGCTGGTCGCGCACAACGGCGAGATCAACACCCTGCGTGGCAACATCAACTGGATGGCGGCACGCCGTTATTCCATGTCATCCAAGCTGCTCGGCGACGATCTCGAAAAACTCTGGCCGCTGATCGTCGAAGGCCAGTCGGACACCGCGTGTTTCGACAACGCGCTGGAACTGCTGGTGGCCGGTGGTTATTCATTGGCACACGCCATGATGCTGCTGATCCCCGAGGCCTGGGCCGGCAATCCGCTGATGGACGAGCCGCGCCGCGCCTTCTACGAATACCATGCCGCGCTGATGGAGCCGTGGGACGGTCCCGCCGCCGTCGCGTTCACCGACGGTCGGCAGATCGGCGCAACTCTGGATCGCAACGGCCTGCGTCCGGCGCGTTATCTGATTACCGATGACGATCTGGTGGTGATGGCTTCCGAGATGGGCGTGCTCGATATCCCGCAGCACAAGATCGTCAAGAAGTGGCGCCTGCAGCCCGGCAAGATGTTCCTGATCGATCTCGAACAGGGCCGCATCATCGACGACGGCGAATTGAAGAGTCAGCTCGCCGCCGCGCGGCCGTATCACGAGTGGCTGGCGAACACCCAGATCGTGCTCGAGAACTTGCCGGCCAAGGCCGCGCCGCTGCCGGTCGCGGGCAGTCTGCTGAATCGTCAGCAGGCCTTCGGTTACAGCCAGGAAGACATCAAATTCATTCTCACGCCCATGGCGATGGGCGGTGAAGAAGCGACTGGCTCTATGGGCAATGACACGCCGCTGGCCGTGTTGTCCAATCGGCCGAAGTCGCTGTACAACTATTTCAAGCAGACCTTCGCGCAGGTCACCAATCCACCCATCGATCCGATCCGCGAACAGTTGGTGATGTCGCTGGTGTCCATTCTCGGCCCGCGCCCGAACCTGCTCGGTCTCGACGAAAGCAAGCCGCTCAAGCGTCTCGAAGTGCAGCAGCCGGTGCTGTCGCACGCCGACATGGAAAAGATCCGCTGCATCGCCGAACACACCGGCGGCAGCTTCCGCTCCCAGACCTTCAGCATCTGTTACGCCGCCGATCAGGGCGCGGCCGGTATGGCAGCAGCGCTCGAAGTGCTATTTGCCCACACCGAACAGGCGGTGCGCGAGGGCTGCAATATTCTGATTCTGTCCGACCGCGCGGTCGATGCGGACCACATCGCCATCCCGGCGCTGCTGGCGACCTCCGCCGTGCATCATCATCTGGTGGATGCCGGCCTGCGCACCAGCACCGGTCTGGTGATTGAAACCGGTTCGGCGCGCGAGGTGCATCATTTCGCGTTGCTCGCCGCCTACGGCGCCGAGGCGATTCATCCTTATCTTGCTTTCGAGACGCTTGCCGATCTGCGCGCGCAGCTGCCCGAGGATGTGTCGCACGCCGACATGTGCAAGCGTTACATCAAGGCCATCAACAAGGGCCTGCTCAAAGTAATGTCAAAGATGGGCATCTCGACCTACCAATCCTATTGCGGCGCGCAGATCTTCGAGGCCATCGGCCTCAGCAGTGCGTTCCTCGATAAATATTTCGCCGGCACGGCCAGCAAGGTCGAAGGCATCGGCGTTGCCGAAGTCGCCGAAGAAGCGGTGCGCTGCCATCGCCAAGCCTACAGCGACGCGCCGCTGTACCGCGACGCGCTCGATCCCGGCGGCGAATACGCGCTGCGCACGCGCGGCGAGGCGCACATGTGGAATGCCGAGTCGATCAGCAAACTGCAATTGGCCACGCGCAGCAACAGCGCGAGCACGTTCAAGGAATACGCGCGCCTCATCAACGAGCAGAGCGTGCGGCTCATGACGCTGCGCGGCCTGTTCGAGTTGAAGCCCGCCGGCGCACCGGTGCCGATCGAGGAAGTCGAGCCGGCCAAGGAAATCGTCAAGCGCTTCGTCACCGGCGCCATGTCATTGGGCTCTATCTCCACCGAGGCGCACACCACGCTGGCGATCGCCATGAACCGCATCGGCGGCAAGTCCAACACCGGCGAAGGCGGCGAAGACCCGCAGCGTTTCGCACCCATCAAGGCCGGCGAGACATTGCAGTCGCGCATCCCGTCCGTGGTGCGCGACATCGCTTTGCAGCCGGGCGATTCGCTGCGCTCGGCGATCAAACAGGTCGCTTCCGGCCGCTTCGGCGTGACCACCGAGTACCTGGTGAACGCCG
>JBGPWJ010000069.1:0-10827 GCA_041492115.1 Gammaproteobacteria bacterium | reverse complement strand
GGCTGGGCGCCGTACCGCAGCGGCTATTGGGCCTGGATCGATCCCTGGGGTTGGACCTGGGTGGACCACGCGCCCGGGGGTTTCGCGCCGTTTCACTATGGCCGCTGGGTGTACGTCGGCAACCGCTGGGGCTGGCTGCCGGGACCGGTCGCGCTGCGTCCAGTGTATGCGCCGGCCCTGGTGGTGTTCGTCGGCGGCAGCAACTGGCGCGCCGGTTACGCGCAAGGCGGCGCGCCGGTCGGCTGGTGCCCGCTCGGTCCGCGCGATATCTACGTGCCGCCGTACCGCGTCAGCCGCGGTTACTTCTCGCACGTCAACGCCAGCAACACCCCGGCAATCGACCGCGACCATATCAGCAGGAGTTATGAAAATTACGCGCATGGCCGACCGATGCACGACCGCGACTATGCCTACCGCCACAATCCGGCGGCCGTGACCGCGGTGTCGCGCGATACCTTCGTGCATGCCCGCCCGGTCGCGGCTGGCCGTCTGCATCTTAAAGATGAGCAGCTGGTGCATGCCGAGATCGACCATGACATCGCGCCGTCGCCGACCACGGCCAGTCTGACACCGGCGGCGGACAACACCCGTGCCTCCGTACCGCGCGAGTCCTTCCATCGCGGGGTGATCGCACACAGCGCACCGCCGCCGCCGGCCGCGCCATTCGCCGCGCGTCTGCGGGCAATCGAGCGCAACGGCGGTCGGCCGCTGGCGGACGATGAACTGCATCAGCTCAACGCCGGTCACTCTGTCGAGTCGCGCGACACGGCGCGGCAGCGAGTGCAGGTAGTTGGTCCGGCGCTGTCGCCTGACAGCCAAGCGCCGCGATCTCAAGAAACGGAGCCGCGCGCGGGCCGACTGCCGCATGCAGAGCGCACATTGCCATCGACGCACGTCGCGCCACCACGCGTGCTTGAGCGTAATACTGGCCAAGGTGCCATCGAACGCGCGCCGGGGTCTCGTGACGCCAGCCCGGTTGAACCACACAACGTGAGTGATAGCCCGGCTAGTCAGCCGGACAATGTGCGTACAGACGAACGCCGCTCGCCACCCGCAAGAGACTCTGCGCGCGAGCGCAGCAGAGAGGCTCCGGCGCAGGTCGAACAGCGCAATGACGTACCAGCACCGGTTGAGGATGACAGCAACCGGACGTTGCAACGCTCCACCCGTCGCGGCCCGAGCGAACCCGCGCCGGCGCCGGTCGACATGCCGCCGGCGAATCCCGCTGAGCCTGCGTCGCACACTGAACGCCAGTCGCCGGAAAATCCCGCGCCGCCAGAGCACCACCCGACTCCGCGCAATCAGCGGCCATCACCACAGGAGCAAGCGCCTGAAGCAGGTCGCGAGCGTGTGGAGCGCGACAAGAACGCCAAGCACGACGCTGAAGATAAATCGCAGGAGCCAGACGCGCCGGGCCGATAACACAATTGTTTCCTTTCACAACGAATCTCGCCATTCCTGTTGAGGTGGGTGGGTTTCAAATGCGCGGCTTGCCGGTCTTGTGGTATTGACGATGATGACCGATACTTTGCGCGACTTTACCATCCCAACTCCAACCATTGCAGGAGACATCACCATGAGCAAAGGCCAGGACAGTAAGAAGCAGACCAAAAAAGAGCCGACCAAAACATTGAAAGAGAAGCGGGCGGCCAAGAAGGAAAAGAAGAAGTAACGAGTTCGGCCCGATGGCGGTGACAGAATAGTCGCTGCCATCGGGTCTGCCCCCTGCCTGAGTTTCCCCGCTGTTTTTCGCCTATCCATGCCGCGCCGGATGAAATGAATCTTTTTCCGATTCCAGACTCCAAGGCATCGCAGTCGCTGCCTATGTCGATCATCCTATATATTGGGTCGGCCCCAGGCAGGACACACTCGAGGAGGTTTTCCATGGTACTGAATAAGATTCGTTGTCTGAGCTTGCTTGTCGCGCTGGCTGTCCCGGCCGGGATGGTGTATGCAGAGGACGCCCCGAGCCTGCACCAGGTATATGAGGCTGCCCAGTCGGGGCATCTGGATCAGGCACAGGCGCTGATGGATAAAGTTCTCCAGGCGCATCCCACCAGCGCCAAGGCGCATTATGTGGAAGCCGAGCTCATGGCCAAACAAGGGCGGCTCGCCAATGCCAAGACTGAACTGACTACGGCGGAACGTCTGGCGCCAGGCCTGCCGTTTGTGAAGAACCAAGCCGTGCAGGAACTCAAAGCGAGACTGGATCGCGCTCAACCACAGGCAAGCGCCGCTCACAGCGTAATGGGTAACGGGCTGCCCGTGGGCACGCTGTTGCTGGGTGTCGGCGGGTTGTTCCTGCTCATCTACTTCATTCGCGCGCTGACTGCGCGTCAACCGGCCGCTGCTATGGGTATGCCGAGCCCCGGTGGCACGGTCGGGACCGCGCCTGCGTCGGGCGGCATCGGCTCAGGGATTGTCTCCGGCCTCGCAACCGGTGCGGCTGTCGGTGTGGGAATGGTGGCGGCGGAAGCGCTTGCGCATCATTTCATGGACGGTGATCGCGGCGCGTCCATGGCCCCGCTTGCCGGCGGCAACGACGTGCCTGCGGATAACCTGGGGGGTGATGATTTCGGGGTTGTCGATGATTCCGGATCATGGGGCGACAGTGGCGGCGGCGATATGTCGGATCTTAGCGGCGGTGATTGGAGTTGATCTTGTCCCCGCATCGACCCGCGCCACCGCTGGACTCAAGGACGGGTCCGACTCCCACCGCACTATCCGCCGGGATGCACTTGGCTCATAATCAGCGCAGGCCAGAACCAATAAATTTGCCTCTGATACCCATCCACGCCAATGTCATTCGCCGCGCCAACAATGACCCGCCTGCACAAACTCTCACCCGTCTGCCGTTGCGGCGTGGCGCTGCTGATTGTGTTGTTGGGCGCATTGCTGGCCGGCGGCTGTCAGAAAGCGGCGTCTGACAAGCAGGAACCGATCCGCCTGGTGCGGACGGTCACGGTTGCTGCGGCGCCGGTCACACGGCAGTTGAGCTTCGCCGGCCAGGTCAAGGCGCGTTATGCAACCACGCTGGGCTTTCGCGTCGGCGGCAAAATGGTCAGCCGCGCGGTCGACGTCGGCGCGCACGTGAAGCCCGGACAAATGCTGGCACGACTGGATTCAAGCGACCTGGATCTGAATGTAAAGGCCGCGCAGGCCGATCTCAACAGCGCCGAGGCGGATCGCAAACTCGCCGCGCTGAATTTCGAACGCTTCAGCGAGCTGCGCAAAAAAGGGCTGGTCAGTCAGGCCGACTATGACCGTCAGCAGACATTGCTCAAGGCCGCCGAGGAGCGGGCCATCGCCGCGCGGTCACGCGTTTCACAGGCGCAGAACCAAGCACACTACGCCACGCTGCTAGCCGATGCGGATGCCGTCATCACGGCCATCGATGTGGAAGTCGGGCAAGTTGTCGCTGCGGGACAGCCGGTGCTGCATCTGGACCGGAGCGGCGATCGCGAAGTGCTGATCAGCGTGCCGGAGCAGCAACTCGCCGCCTTGCGCGGCACGCAGGCCATCGTTATCAAGCTGTGGTCGAAACCCGACCACGTTTACACCGGCAAGCTGCGCGAGACCGCGCCGAGCGCCGATCCGGTGACCCGCACCTACGCGGTGAAGATCGCAGTGACCGATGCGGACGCCGATCTGCAATTGGGCATGACCGCGGAAGCGGTCATCGATCTGCCGGTGGCAAGCGGCCAGTTCACCTTGCCCTTGTCGGTGCTGTATACCAAAAATGCCCAACCCAATGTCTGGGTCGTTGATCCCGGCAAGCTCACCGTGAAACTGGTGCCGGTGACGACCGCCGGGCTGTCGGAGAATCAGGTCATCATCCGCTCGGGCCTGCACGCCGGTGACATCGTCGTCAGCGCGGGCGCCAATCTGCTGGTACCGGGGCAGGTGGTGAAGCTGGCGGAAACCGAGCCGTGAGTGCCAGTGATCAAGAACCGGGCAACGAGTTCACTGATCGTTTCAATCTCTCGGCCTGGGCACTGCACCACCGTCAACTGACGCTGTTCTTCTTCCTGCTCATCGCCATCGGCGGCACGCTCGCCTACTTCCAGCTCGGTCAGCGCGAAGACCCGGACTTCACCATCCGCTACATGGTGATCCGCACCCTCTGGCCGGGCGCCGGAGCAGAGCAGGTTGACCGCGAGGTCACCGACCGGTTGGAACGCAAACTGGAAGAGACACCGTATTTCTATATCTCCACCAGTTACTCCAAGCGCGGCGAGTCGCTGATCATCCTGCAGGTCAAGGAGAGCGCACCCGCCAAGCTTGTATCCGACGCCTGGTATCAGGTGCGCAAACACATCGGCGATATCCGCGGAACGCTGCCGCCCGAGGTCATCGGGCCGTTCTTCAATGACGAATTCGGCGATGTGTTCGGATCGATCTACGCCTTCACCGCCGATGGTTTCAATCACAGCGAACTGCGCGACTACGTCGAAACCGTGCGCCAGCGGCTGATCACGCTGCCGAACGTGGCTAAGATCGAACTGGTCGGCGTGCGGCCGGACAAGGTGTTCATCGAACTGTCGCACAAAAAGCTCGCGCAGCTCGGCATCGGCGTGCCCGAGATCGCCGCGGCCTTGCAGGGGCAGAACGCTGTGCAGAGCGCCGGCACCGTGACCACCGCGGTGTTCAGCGTGCCGGTGCAAGTGGCCGGCAATTTCACCTCGGTCGAGGCCATCGCGGCGACACCGCTGCGCGCCAACGGCAACACCATCAAGATCGGCGACATCGCCCGCGTCTACCGCGGCTACGCGGACCCGCCCGAACAGATCATGCGTTACCGCGGCAAAGACGCCATTGGCCTCGCCGTGTCCATGGTCAAGGACGGCGATGTGCTCAAGCTCGGCGAGGATCTCAAGCGCAGCATGCAGGACATCAAAGCCGAGTTGCCGCTCGGCGTCGAATTCGCGCAGGTCTCCGATCAGCCGCACGTGGTGAAGGAGTCGGTCACGGAGTTCATGACGGCCTTGGGCGAGGCGGTGGCCATCGTGCTGCTGGTGAGTTTCGTCGCGCTGCGCCTGCGCGCCGGTCTGGTGGTGGCGGTGACCATTCCGTTCGTGCTGGCCGCGACCTTTCTGCTCATGCTGTACTTCAAGATCGATCTGCACCGCATCTCCACCGGCGCGCTGATCATCGCCCTCGGTCTGCTGGTCGATGACGCCATGATCGCCATCGAAATGATGGCGCGCAAACTGGAGGAAGGCTACGGCAAATTCGCCGCCGCGACCTTTGCCTTCAAATCGACGTCGATGCCGATGCTCACCGGCACCTTGATAACCGTCACCGGCTTCCTGCCGATCGCCACGGCAAAATCCGCCACCGGCGAATACACCTTCGCCATTTTTGCCGTGGTCGCCATCGCGCTGCTGGTGTCCTGGGTGGCCGCGGTGATCATCACGCCGTTTCTCGGCTACAGCTTTCTCAAGGAACACAAGGGCGTCGACTCCAGTCGCGCGGTGTACGACAGTCCGTTCTACCGGCGCTTCCGCGCACTGGTGGACGGGTGCATCGAACATCGCAAACTCGTAATCGGCGTGACGCTGGCGGCTTTCCTGCTCGGCGGTTTCGGCATGGGGCTTACCGAGAAGCAGTTCTTTCCCTCGTCGAACCGCATCGAACTGATGGTCGAACTGTGGCTGCCGGAAGGCTCCAGTCTCGCCGCGACCGAAACGCAGGTGAAACGGCTGGAAGCCATTCTGGAAAAAGACCCGGACGTCGCCAGCTACGTGAGCTATGTCGGCAACGGTTCGCCGCGATTCTTCCTGTCGATGGACCAGAAACTGTTCCGTACCAACTTTGACCATACCATCGTGCTGACCAAGAACCTCGCCGCGCGCGAGCGTGTGGTGCAAGCGTTGCGCACGGCGCTGGCCAGGGATTTTCCCGGCATACGCGGTCGTGTGGAACGCGTGCCGCTCGGTCCGCCGGTGAACTATCCCGTGCAGTTCCGCGTCACCGGGCCAAAGATCCAGACGCTCAAGACCATCGCCGATGAAGTCGCCGTCGTGATGCGCCAGGACGCGCACACCCTCGACGTCAACGTCGACTGGGGTGAGCGTGTGCCGGCGTTGCATGTGCAGATCGACCAGGACAAGGCGCGCGTGCTTGGCGTCTCCACGCAAAGCGTCTCGCAGGCCCTGCAAGGCGTGTTATCCGGCGCGACCATCGGCCAATATCGCGACAAGGACCGGCTGATCGATATCGATGTGCGCGCCATTCCGGCCGAGCGCACCGATCTGTCCACGTTGGGTGAGATCAATGTCCGCACGGCCAGTGGGCAGTACGTGCCGCTGGCGCAGGTCGGCAAGGTCGAACAGATTTTCGAAGAGCCGATCATCTGGCGGCGCAGCCGCGAACTCACCGTGACTGCACGCTGCGATATCGTCGATGGCGTGCAGGCGCCCGATGTGTCCATGGCGATCAATCCGCATCTCGATGCGATTCGCGCCAAACTGCCGCCCGGTTATCGCATCGACGTCGGCGGCGCCTGGGAAGAAAACTCCAAGGCGCAGGTCTCGATCAACAGCGGCTATCCGCTGATGATCGCGCTGACACTGACCCTGCTCATGCTGCAGCTACAGAGTTTTTCGCTGACCTTCATGGTGGCGCTCACCGCGCCGCTGGGCATCGTCGGCGTGGCGCTGGCACTACTGCTGTTCCACCAGCCGTTCGGCTTCGTGGCGCTGCTCGGCACCATCGCGCTGTCCGGTATGATCATGCGCAATTCCGTGATCCTCATCGATCAGATCCAGCAGGACATCCAGGCCGGCCAGCCGCTGTGGATCGCGATCCGCGAATCCGCCGTGCGCCGTCTGCGCCCCATTTTGCTGACTGCTGCGGCCGCGATCCTGGCTATGATCCCGCTCACCCAGAGCGTACTCTGGGCACCCATGGCCTATGCCATCATGGGCGGCTTGTTCATCGCCACTGTGCAGACCCTGCTGTTTGTGCCGGCCTTGTATGCGGCGTGGTATCGGGTCAAACGGCCGGTGTGATTATTGGGAATGATGTTGGTGATGACGGATAAATGAATGTTAGAGGGCCAGAGATGTAAAGGATGCGTGGTCACATCAATTAAGAGTGTCTAACAAAATGAGTCCCCTCTCCCCTCGGGAGAGGGACAGGGTGAGGGTGTCAATTGCATCGAGGCCGTTTAATATCCCCCTCACCCCAACCCTCTCCCGTAGGGAGAGGGAGTGACTAAACTAATAAATCAGACTTTCCCTAATCCACCCTACCTTGATTTAGTAGATGGCAAGGTCATCGGTAGAGGCTCTTTGATTATCTTCCCGGGCCCCAGCAAACAGGGTGTCTGGTCGTACTTGAGTGATCTCAGTTGTTTCTCCACGAGCCTGGTCAGTTCATGGAAACTTGGATTCTTTCCCAGTAACCGGTTGGTGCGCAGGACGGTTGCGAGGCTGTAGGTATAGGCGCCATAAGAAGTGACGCCGTGCCGATACTCATACGAGAGTTCGTTCTCCTGGCAGGCTTCCATAATGACCGGCAGATAGGGGCCGTGGTGGCCGTAATTCTTGCGCCGCCGGTCATACTCCCTGGTGGCCAGCGAGCGTAGCGCAACGGCGCGGCCGAACCGGTTGGTTGCGCCATTCTTGCCGATATACGCAGCTCCTTCCGGAGATTTGCAAAGCGCTTTGTTGGCTGTGGCGAGTGGCCGGTCTTCCCACATCTGCATGGCTACGTTCCAGCGCATGGCCCGATGGCGGATGTCATCCGGCGGGGTGATACCGCGTACGCGGCGGGCCCCGTCGCGGCTCATGCCGCCGGAATGGCAGCAATCGAAGATGGCGAGCAGCAGGCTGTCGTACGGGAGCTGCGAATAGAGTTCCACGAACTGCTTGTCGATAATCGCGCGCTCCGGCGACCAATCGAAGTCATAAGGCACCAGGCACTCGTCGATGTGGTCGACTTCGTCCTGCGAACCGTAAGCCGGGATCTGCGCGCCATGGCCTGAGTAAAACAGCACGCGTTCATCGCCGGGTTGCGTGCCATCGAGCAGCCAGTGCAGACGCTCCATGATCCCTTGGGCCGTTGCACGGTCATCGAGCACGACGCGGATATCTTCCGGTGCGAACGTGCTCTCCTGCAGGATCTGGCTCATCAGGAAGACATCGTTCACGCAGCCGTCCAATCGGTTCGTGGGGTCGGGGTAATCGTTGATGCCGATGAGCAGTGCCCGGCGTGTTGGCTTGGCGCTGGCGGCGCTGAAGGCTTTGATGCCGCGACTGATGGCCTTGCCGAGGCTCGCGCCTGACGCTTGCCGCCAGACGGTATTCGCGGCGTTGACATGCGCAAGGTAATGGGCGGCATCGTGGTTGATGATATCGTTCGGGATATCAAACTCGGTGATCACCTGCGAAAAATTATCGGCGGTGATGTTGAGTTGTGCGGTCATGACATGATCATCGGGATTGAACAGGTGATACCACATCCGGGCGTCCAGCGGCTCGACCCGCCCGGCGAAGACATCGCGCACGAAGGGATTGCCGATCTGGGAACCGAAGCTGACAAAATACTTGCCCTTGATCACGTCGGGTTTCTGCCGGAAGGTGTCGTAGCAGATAAGCGATCCCAGACTGTGGGCGCAGACCAGATCGTAGGATTCGGCGGCAACCTTGGCTAACAGCACTTTGCGGGTCTTGGCACGCAGTTTCTCATCGGCCGTCCATTGCGCGACCATGCCGGCAGTCCACTTGACCTGCTCGGGGAAATCGAAAAAGCCGCGCGAGCGCGTAAAGAGATCGCCGACACCGTGCACGATGCCGCTCATGAGCAGTTTGGCGACGGCTTCCGCATAGGTTGCCAGGTTGCTCTCGGCATCCTGGAAATACTGGTCATAATGCAGGAAATCAAGCTGGAGTTGAGTGTCGGGGGTCCATCTGCCGACGGCCTGGGTAATGGCCTCGGTCCAGGAGGGCACCAGGTTGGGATCCGTCTCGCCGTGGCCGACGCCGTGAACGCACAAAATCTTCATTGCCTTCGCCATATCAAGTTCCCTCATCTTGGCTGTGGTGGGTGAATCACCGCGACTGCGTGATTCGTTGTCGAGTTGCTTCGCGGCGGCGGATACTCGCCTTGAGGCATCCGCTGCCGATTACTTTGTTGTTCAGTACGGAGTGTGAGGCTATTGTTCGGCGTGCTGTGACCTTGCGTCAAGAACTGTCGGGCGAGGTTGCTGATGATGCGCAGGTTCTACTCTCCCTCTCCCGGAGGGAGAAGGGACCTAAATCCAAACAGGCGCACGCAGGATTTAGAGTTGTCCTCAACATTCCCCGAATCGACTATGTCCGCGCGATCGCCCCGCCAGTAAACCAGCGTCGCAGGCGGCAAGTTATTGCCGGGTGCGCCGCGAGGCCGAGCCAGTGACGCGCTGCTGTGACAACAACTTACCGGTCAACCCCGTCCTTATGCGCCGGCCGGAACGAATCTTGCCTGAGTCTTGGCAGCGCGACGATATATCAGGTGTGACCCAGGGTGCTGCAATGCGAATCCGACTGCCAACTATGAACAAGCCCACCCTCATCGGTCTGCTCGCCGGTGCTGGGCTGGTGCTCGGCATGATGCTGCTGGTGCCGGCGCACATCGGCGTGTTCTTCAATATCCCCGGACTGGTGGTGGTGCTGGGCGGCACATTGGCGGCAACCGTGGTGAGCCGACCGATCACCGATGTCATGCGTGTGCTGCGCAGTCTGCCGGAGCTGGTCAGGGATGAACCCTTGTCAGCGGATGGCGAGATCCAGCAGTTGCTGCGGGTGGCCGACTGGTACCGGCGCGGTAACATCTTCGCGGCCGAACTGGAACTGGAAAAGATCCGCAATCCATTCTTGCACGGCGGTATTCGGATGGTGTTCGACGCAGCGCCCTTGCCGGATCTGATTAAAGTGCTGCAATGGCGTAGCGCCGGTGTACGTATGCGCGAGCAGGCCGACTCGCAGATCCTACGCACCATGGCCGCGCTGACGCCGGCCTTCGGCATGCTTGGGACCTTGTTCGGTCTGGTGCAGATGTTGTCCGGGTTGGGTCACAGCGGCCTGCAGGAGATCGGTGCGACCATGGCCTTCGCCATGTCGGCGACGCTGTACGGCATACTTTCCGCCAATCTGGTGCTCAAACCGCTCGCTATCAAGATGGAACGGCGCACGCAACGCCGCTTGGTACTGATGAACATGCTGCAGGAAGGTATCCTGTTGTTGTATGAACGGCGTCATCCGATGCTGATCCGCGAAACCCTCGAGGCCTATCTGACGCATCAGCAGGAATCGTCCTATCCGATGATCCCGATGACCCTGGTGAAGGCCGTCTGATATGGCCGCGGTTATGCGGCAAGTCGCATCTGCAACAGCCGATATGACCAGACATTCGTCCCGCGCGCCGCGTCAGACGAATGATTTTATCGACAGGCGCGCCATCGTCGACGTCATGTCCGTCATGGACAGCATGCATCCACAGGGAAGCGACGAAGAAATATGGATGATCAGCTACATGGATATCATGACGCTGCTGCTGACGCTGTTCGTGCTGTTGCTGGCCTTTACCAAGATCACGCCGCAGTCGATCCAGGTCGCGCCGACGGTCCAGGCAGCAAAGCACACGCCGGCGGTCAAGACCAAATCAGCGCAAGCTGCCGCGCGAATCACCAAGGCCGCGCCGCTCAAGTCACAGTCACCCCTCTCCCGCGCTGCCGCTTTGCCAACCGCGTTCGTCACGACGGCAATGCCCGCCACCGCATCTGAGCAAAACACCATCGGGACTGAAACATCAGCCGCGACACTGGCGATGGCCGCTTTCGGT
>JBGPWJ010000147.1:0-6755 GCA_041492115.1 Gammaproteobacteria bacterium | reverse complement strand
CCCATCATCGACATCGCCACGCGACGCATGACCGGCGTCGAAGCCCTGGTGCGCTGGAATCATCCGACCCGCGGTCTGCTGGCACCGGATCATTTCGTACCGCTCGCCGAGCACACCGGGCTGATCCGATCCCTGGATCGCTGGGTGGTGCAGGCGGCCTTGCGCAGCCGTCAGGACTGGGCGCGGCAGGGTATCGATCTGGACATGTCGGTCAACCTTTCGGTCGGCAGTCTGCAGGATGTCCTGATCGCAGAGTGGCTGATCGAGCAGTTGCGCAGTTCCAAGGTTGCCGCCGGGCGCTTGCAGGTGGAAGTCACCGAGAGTGCCATGATGACCGAGCCGGAGCGAGCCGTGGAGGTGCTGACGCGCCTTGCCGCGACCGGCGTGAGTATCGCCGTCGACGACTTCGGCACCGGTTATTCCTCGCTCGCGTATCTGAAGCGCCTGCCGCTGCACAAGATCAAGATCGACAAGTCATTCGTTATCAACATGGCGGAGAACGACGACGACACCATGATTGTGCATTCCACCATCGAGTTGGCGCACAATCTGAATTTCGCTGTGGTTGCGGAAGGTGTGGAGAACGCGCAGAGCTGGTCCTTGCTGAAGGCCTTGCGGTGCGATGCGGCGCAGGGTTGGCACATCGCCAAGGCCATGCCGGCCGAGGCACTCGGGCCGTGGATCAAAACGTCGGGGTGGAAATTGTAGGGACGCGACATGCTGCGCCCCTGCGCCATGCAATCCGCATTTTCACGCCGACATTCTGTTCATCGCATCCAGCGCCGCGACCTTGTAGGCCTCGGCGAGGGTCGGGTAGTTGAAGACGTTTTCCAGGAAATATTCCAGCGTCCCGCCCAGCACCAGCACCGCCTGACCGATGTGGATCAGTTCGGTCGCGCCTTCACCAAGGATGTGCACGCCGAGCAGGCGCCGAGTTTCCAGACTGAACAGCATCTTCAACAGGCCTTCGGACAGCCCCATGATCTGCCCGCGTGCGGTTTCGCGTAAACGCGCCACGCCGATTTCGTAGGGAATCTTCTTGGCGGTCAGTTCCTGCTCGGTCATGCCGATCATGCTGATCTCGGGTACCGAGTAGATGCCGAACGGAAAATTGGTGCGGCTCGGGCAATGGCCGTGATTGAAGGCGTGGCAGGCGGCCAGACGGCCCTGTTCCATGGACGTCGAGGCGAGGCTGGGAAAGCCGATGACATCGCCTGCGGCGTAGATGTTCGGCACATTGGTCTGGAAGAATTCATTGACGGTGAGGCGGCGGCGCTCGTCGGTCTCGATGCCGGCGGCTTCCAGGTTGAGCGAGTAGGTGCAGCCGACGCGGCCGGCGGCGAACATGATCAGATCGGAGCGCATGCGCTTGCCGCTTTCCAGGAGGGTGATCACCTGGCCGTTCTCGGCGCGCTCCACGCCCGCCACTTTTTCTCCGGTGCGCAACACCACGCCGTTGTCGCGCATGTGATGGATCAGTTCATCGACGACCTCCTTATCGAGGAAGTTCAGCACATCGGCGCGCCCGTCCATGAGCGTGACCTTGACATCCATGGTGCTGAAGATCGACGCGTACTCGACGCCGATTACACCGGCGCCGACCACGATCATGGAGCGCGGCAGGCGCTTCAGTTTCAGTATACCGTCGCTGTCGAGGATGGCGTCGTCGTCGAAGGGCACGCCCTCGGGGCGGATCGGGCGGCTGCCGACGGCGATCAGGATTTTTTCGGCGGTGAAGTCTTCGATATCGCCATTGGGACGTTCCACGCGCAAGGTGTGCGCATCGACGAAGCTCGCGGTGCCGGGCACTACCGTCACCATATTTCGGTACAGCTGGTTCTCGATGACCTCGGTCTCATGCTGCAGGGTCACCTGTACGCGCTGCATCAGGTCATCAATGGTGATGTTCTTCTTGAGGCGATAGCTCTTCCCATACAGACCGCGCTGGTCCCAGCCAGTGAGATACAGCACGGCATTGCGCAGGGTCTTGCTGGGGATGGTGCCGGTATGCACCGAGACACCGCCGACCCGGGTCTGGCGCTCGATGACCGCGGTGGTCTTACCGAGCTTGGCGGCCTGGATAGCGGCGCGCTGACCCGCCGGGCCGCTGCCGATGACGATGAAATCGAACTGATGCATACCTGCTCCATGTCAATGCACGTCAACCGATTTACCCGCAGAGCGAGTATAGCATCGGCGTGTGGTCTATCTTAGCGGATGATAAGGGGAAATCTTGAGTACGGCAGGAGCGGGGAATGTTAACGCTGAGCTTTGAAGTCCCCCGATTTCCCGCCCGATTTGGCAAGCAGCCGCACGCCCTCTATCGTCATGCCGCGGTCTACCGCCTTGCACATGTCGTAGATTGTCAGGAGGGCGATCTGCACTGCGGTCAGTGCCTCCATTTCCACGCCGGTCGGGCCGGTGGTCTCCACGGTGGCGCGGCACAGCACGGCGTGATCCGCGGTGACAGGGTCGAGCGCGATGTCGATGTGACTGAGCGCCAGCGGGTGACACAAGGGAATCAGTTCGGCGGTCTTCTTCGCCGCCATGATGCCGGCGATGCGCGCCACGCCAAGCACATCGCCTTTCTTATGGCCGGCCTGCTGGATCAGGGCCAGGGTTTCGGGCTGCATCACGATACGGCCCTCGGCGACCGCGCGGCGGTGTGTCGCGGACTTGTCGCCGACATCGACCATGTGCGCGGCGCCGGCGTCATTGAAATGGGTCAGTTTGGTCATGGGGTGCATACCGGATTCGGAGGTGTATGATTCTATCCTATATCACACAGGCTTATGCAGTGCCGAGTATGCAGGGCGCGCTCAGCACGCAGGACTCAACCGCCATGTCCATCCACGTAAAGTTCTTCGCCAGCCTGCGCGAGCGGCTGGGGCGCGAGGCGCAGGAGATCGAGGCCAGCGATGGCCTTACCATCGGCGCGTTGTGGTGCGCCGCATCAGGGACCGACGGCCTGCCGGCGAATGTGCTGGCGGCGCTGAATCATGAATATGCCACGCCCGACCAACAGGTTCGCGACGGCGATGAAGTGGCGTTCTTTCCACCGGTCACCGGAGGCTGACATGCGCATCGAAATCCTCAGTTACCCTTTCGATCCTTGGGATGAACTGCGCCACCACCAGGTCTTGATCGATGCCGGACGCGGTGCCTTCGGAGCTTGCGCCAACTTCCTCGGCACGCTGCGCGACTCCAACGAGGGCAATAGCGTGCACGCCATGCGTCTGGAGCACTACCCCGGGATGACGGATAAATACCTGCATACCATCGCCGAGGAAGCCGGCAAGCGCTGGTCTATACTCGATCTAATGATCCTGCACCGCGTCGGGGAATTGCAGCCGGGTGACCCTATCGTGCTAACAGCAGTGTGGTCCGCGCATCGCGCGGCGGCCTTCGCGGCCTGCCAGTACCTGGTGGAAGAACTCAAATCGCGCGCGCCGTTCTGGAAGAAGGAAACTCTGGCGCAGGGGGAGCGCTGGGTCGAGCACAACACGCCGGGCCAGTAGCGTGTGCATGTTGGTGCCCCGCAGAGCGTGGTGCGGGTTGACCGAAACATGCCATTCCACGCAATGGGACAGCTTCTGATGGTTCGTGAACGTATACTTGTGGTCGAGGACGAGTCACTGGTCGCCGTCTCGGTCAAGCTGCAGCTGGAAGAGTTGGGTTATGTGGTTGTCGGAACCTGTGGCAAGGGTGCCGAGGCTGTGGCGATGGCCGGCGCACTGCAGCCCGATCTGGTTCTGATGGACATCGTTCTGGAAGGCCCCATGGACGGTATCGCGGCGGCTGAGTTGATTCACCAGCAGTACGCCATTCCCGTTGTGTACCTCAGCACTTACGCCGACGATGCCCGCATCGAGCAGGCCAAACTCAGCGATCCTTTTGGTTTCATCGTCACGCCGTGCCCTTTCGGTTATATCGTCAAGCCGTGCCTCCCATGCGAACTGCACGCGGTCATCACATTAGCCCTGTACCGTGCCAAGGCCACCCGGGAACTGCAAGTGGCGGCCTGGACATCGGCGACGCTGATGGGCATTTGTGATGCCGTGATAACGCTCGATACCCAGGGGCGGATCGGTACCTTGAATCCCGCTGCCGAACGTTTGTTGCATGTGCGGCAGGCCGATGTGGCGGGCGAACCGATTGACAGCGTGGCCAAGCTTACGGATCGGCACGACAGTGTGCTGTCGGGTGAAATCATCGCGAGCGTGGTGGAGTCGGGCGAGAAGTTCCGTTGCCAGAACGACGCCGTGGTGGAACTTCGCGACGGCACCCGACTGCCGGTGCATTGCAGCGCCAGCCCGATCAGTGATATGGCCGGCAAGACCCTGGGGATTGCACTGGTCGTGCATGACGACAGCGCGCGCCGTAATGCAGAGCAAGCCTTGCAGGACAGTGAGCAAAAATTCCGTACGCTGGCTGAATCCACCAATGCCGCGATCCTGGTGTATCGCGATAAATTTCTCTACGTCAATGCGGCGGCGGAGCGTTTCAGCGGCTACACACATGACGAGCTGCTGCAAAAAAGTCTCTCCGATCTGGTGCATCCAGAACATCGGGAAATGGTCGCCACGCACCTGCGCCTGGCCGGCGATGACACGCCGCAGAGTTACCAGATCAGGATGCTCACCAAGAGCGGCACGGAACGCTGGATCGAGATCAGCGCCGGCATGATTGACTATGACGGCAGGCCGGCGGGTGTGGCGACGGCTTTTGATATCACCGACCACGTGGCCGCCGAGGCGGCGCTGCGCAGCAGCGAGCGACAACTGGCCGCCATCATCGATAACAGCGGTGCGACTATCTACATCAAGGATATCCAGGGACGGGCGCTCCTGATCAACAAGGAATTCGAACGCATCATGGGGCAGCCCCGAGAGGCGATCATCGGCAAGCTGGATAGCGAGTTGTTCACGAAAGAAATAGCTGAACAGTTGCGCACAAACGACCTTACGGTCGCGGCGGCGTCGGGACCGCTGATCTTCGAAGAGCATGTCGTGCTGCAAGGTTGTGAGCGCGACTACATCTCGGTGAAAGTGCCGTTGCGTGATGACGACGGCAAAGTCTACGCCATCTGCGGCATCTCCACGGATATCACAGATCAGAAGCGCAAGGAAAAAGGCATGCTCAAGTTCGGGCCCTGGGTACAGCGCCTGCTCAACACCGCCACCGATGAGGACGCCTTCTACCGTGAGGTCAGCGCCGGCATCGTCGATCTGGTCGATGCCGATCTTGGCGCTATGCCCTGCCTGGATGAGGGCGGCACCAGTTTCACCTACCGTGGCACCACGGGGGCGCGCGCGGCGTTGCTGGCGGGGCAATCAATGCCGGTGCGTGGCGGTGGTCTGTGCGGTTGGGTCGCGGCGCACGGACTGCCGTTGTATGTGCCGGATCTATTCGCCGACGCGCGCGTCCTGCCTGATCTCGCGCGCGCCTTGGATGTCAGCAGTGCGGTGGTTGTCCCGCTGATTCAGGATCAGAATGTGATCGGCGGCTTGTCGGCCTTCCGCAAGGGCCGGCCCTTCGATGCGGTTGATCTGGAACTACTGACGCTGTACGGCCAGAGTGTCGCGCTGGCGTTGGGCAATCTGCGTCTGTTGCAATCATTCGAGAAGCGCGTCGCCGAACGCACCGCGCAATTGGCCAACAGCAATGCCGAACTGGAGGCCTTCTCCTATTCGGTGTCGCACGACCTGCGCGCACCGCTGCGCAGTATCGAAGGTTTCAGCCAGGCCCTGCTTGAGGATTACGGCACGGCGCTGGATGAACAGGGCCGTGACTACTTGCAACGCGTGAGTAACGGCGCCGCGCGCATGAGCGAGCTTATCGATGATCTGTTGGCGCTGTCGCGGGTCTCGCGCAGCGAAATGCTCCGCGGTCCGGTCGATCTCAGCGCCCTGGCGACCACGGTGGCGCAGACACTTCAGGCGCGCACGCCGCAGCGGCCGGTGTCGGTCGAGATCGCCCCCGGTCTGTCGGCCGAAGGCGATGTGCGCCTGTTGCAGATCGCTCTGGAAAATCTGCTCGGCAATGCCTGGAAGTTCACCCGCAAGCAGCCGCAACCGCACATCGAATTCGGGGTAACAGAGCAAGACGGAATGTCGGCCTACTTCGTGCGCGACAACGGGGCGGGATTCGACATGGCGCATGCCGGAAAACTGTTCGGCGCCTTCGAGCGCCTGCACGCGGATCCCGAGTTTGAGGGCACGGGCATCGGTCTGGCCACCGTGCGACGCGTTATTCAGCGCCATGGCGGCAAGGTCTGGGCCGAGGGCAAGCCGGGGCAGGGCGCGACGTTTTATTTCACGTTGTGATCAAAGATATGTAGGGCGTTCGCATTCAGAAGCAGGGCTTGTCCGGCGCCGCCTGGAAGCGCGTCAAACTGGCCATGATTTCGGCCTTGGCCTGCAGAGCACCCTGCCAGCCTTCCACCTTCACCCACTTGTTCGGTTCCAGATCCTTGTAGTGTTCGAAGAAGTGCGCGATCTGCGCCAGCAGCTGTTCCGGCATGTCTTCCGGGCCCTGGGTCCGGCGGTACAGCGTGCAGAGCTTGTCGATGGGCACGGCCAGTATTTTGGAATCGGGCCCGGCCTCGTCGGTCATCTTCAGTACGGCGATAGGCCGGCAGCGAATCACCGAGCCGCTGATCAAGGGCACCGGCGTCACCACCAGCACATCGACCGGATCGCCGTCTTCGGAAAGTGTGTGCGGCACGTAGCCGTAGTTGCAGGGATAATGCATTG
>JBGPWJ010000159.1:0-6215 GCA_041492115.1 Gammaproteobacteria bacterium | reverse complement strand
GAGCGCGTGCTGGACATGGTGGAAGAAGCCGCGCGCGGTCTGCTGGAAGATGTTGAGGCCAATCTGGCCCAGACTGTACGCTGAACCGTGCGATTCGCAGGGCTGCCATCCGGATTGCGGCAGCAGAAACGCTAGCGTCCTTCCTTGGACGCATCTCATTGAATACTACTCTTCGTGTGAGGTATCCGGCTTCGTGGCGGGTGCCTGGTCGGTGTCGCTGTGGACCACGACGGAGGGTGCCGGTGCTTGTGGCGCGGGCACAGCGCTGATTGGCCGTTCAACAGGTGCGACCGGTGCCGCTGGCGCAATCGGTGCGGCTGGTGTCGTCTGTGGTTCGCGAGGTGGCGGTATTGAATACACCATATCGTTGCTGCTGCTGCTGCGAGCGGGTGGCGGCGCAATCGGCGCGCTCTGCTGTGGTTCCCGCGTGGCCGGTGTCGCATCTGTGGATTCACGCTGCGGCGCCGAGGTAATGATCGGCGAGGGTGTGCGCTGCTGATTGCCGGCCGTTGTTTCCGGAGACTGCGCGACATTGCCGTTCGCATCAGTACTGCCGCCCTCGGTACTGGGTTCGCGGCCACCACGGCGGCGCCCGCCGCGACGTCCGCGCCGGCTGCGCTGATGACCGCTGCCGCGCTCGCCCTCGCGGGGCGTTGCCGCCGCGCCGGGCTCGCCGCTTCCGGGCGTCACGCCGATTGGGCCGGGTGTGACCGGTGCAGTGGCGGGAACTTGCTGCACGGGTGGCCGCGGCGTTGGCGCGACGGTGTCCTCGGTGCGAGGTGAGGTGTTACGGGGCGCTTCAGTCCGCGTACTTTCAGCGCGCGGCATGTTACGGCCGCCTTGCTGACCGGGTCCACGATTGTCTTGTGGTCCACGACCGCCGCGACGGCCTTGCTGGGCAACATTGCCGCGTGGTGGGCGATTCGGCCGTGACTCGCTGGATGGGCGGGTGCCCTGACGGCGTTCCACACCCGGTACCGGTGGCGCGGCGACCGGGGCGGCAGCGGCGGGCGCCTCGGTGCCGAACAGATTGGTAAAGAGCCGTTTGATGAAACCCGTGGCGGCCGGTTTTGCGGCAGCCGCCGCCGGCTTCACCGTCGGTGCCGGTGCCGGTGCAGTCGTCGGTGGTTTCACGCCGCGTACGGCGGGCTCGTCCGCCACCAGCGGCTTGGAGCTGCTCAACGGCGCCTCGGTGGGTTCTTCGATGTTGGCGATCAGGTTGTAGCTGGCCAACTGGTCGTCGCGCAGTTCATCGGCGCGGATGCGCTGAATGTCGTAGTGCGGCGTTTCCAGCTTGGGATTGGGCACCAGGATCATCTCGACCTTGTAGCGGGTCTCGATGGCGCTCAGGGCCAAGCGCTTTTCGTTGAGCAGGAACGAGGCGACCGAGACCGGCAACTGGGCGACGACCCGGGCGGTGGTCTCTTTCATGGCGTCCTCTTCCAGGATGCGCAGCACCGACAGCGCCAGCGATTCCACGCCGCGGATGCTGCCCTGGCCGTTGCAGCGCGGGCAGACGATCTGGCTGGATTCGCCCAGTGACGGGCGCAGCCGCTGGCGCGACATTTCCAGCAGACCGAAGCGCGAGATGCGGCCGATCTGGACGCGGGCGCGATCGACTTTAAGGGCGTCGCGCAGACGGTTTTCGACCTCGCGCTGATTGCGCGCGTGGGACATGTCGATGTAGTCGATCACAATCAGACCGCCGAGATCGCGCAGGCGCAGTTGGCGGGCGATTTCGTCGGAGGCCTCGAGGTTGGTCTGCAAGGCGGTCTCTTCGATGTCGCTGCCCTTGGTGGCGCGCGCCGAGTTGATGTCGATGGAAACCATGGCTTCGGTGTGATCGATGACGATAGCGCCGCCGGAGGGCAGGCGCACTTCGCGGCGGAAAGCCGATTCGATCTGGCTCTCGATCTGGTAGCGCGTGAATAGCGGCACGGCGTCCTGATAGAGCTTGAGCTTGGTCAGGTTGTGCGGCATCACCTGCTGGATGAAATCGCGCGCCGTTTCGAAGGTCGCCTGGGAATCGACCAGGATCTCGCCGATGTCGTTGCGCATGTAGTCGCGCAGGGCGCGGATGATGACGTTGCTTTCCTGGTAAATCAGGAAGGGGGCGGAGCGTTCCTTGGAGGCGGTCTCGATCGAGGTCCACAGGTGCAGCAGGTAATCGAGGTCCCATTGCAACTCTTCGGCGCTGCGGCCGACGCCGGCGGTGCGCACGATCAGGCCCATGTCCTCGGGGATGTTGAGCGCGGCCATGGTGTCGCGCATCTCGGAGCGGTCTTCACCCTCGATGCGGCGCGAGACGCCGCCGGCACGCGGATTGTTGGGCATCAGGACCAGGTAACGGCCGGCCAGGCTGATGTAGGTGGTGAGTGCCGCGCCCTTGTTGCCGCGTTCCTCCTTTTCCACCTGGACGACGATTTCCTGACCTTCGCGCAAGCTGTCCTTGCGGCCGGAACCGCCCTCACCAAAATAGGAGCGGGACACTTCTTTGAGGGGGAGGAAACCGTGACGCTCGGCACCGTATTCGACGAAGGCCGCCTCCAGGGACGGTTCGACGCGAGTGACCTTGGCCTTGTAGATGTTGGATTTCTTCTGCTCGCGACCGGCGGCTTCGATATCCAGGTCATACAATTTCTGGCCATCCACCATGGCCACGCGCAACTCTTCCGGCTGAGTCGCGTTGACTAGCATTCTCTTCATTGTCGCAATCTCGATGCGCTCAACCACGCTTACTGCGCGGCGGTAGGGCGGGTCTGCGTCGGGTGTGCCATCGCGTGGCACGGTCGCTTGCTGGCGACTTCCCGTACGTCGGACCGGCTCCCCCGCACGACGCGGCAGGCGTGGGAGCGCATTTGTGCATCACTCTGAATTCAGGGTTGAGTGATGATAAAACCCTCATCTTGTAACGCTAATGCAGCGCGCCAAGCGTACTGTTACGTCGCGCGACGGCGCGAGACCTTAAAGAAGTGGGGATGAAAGCGCCAATCCACAATGGTCGGTCCACGCGGTGCAGCGACTTTTGGCTATTAATGATGGCCGAAAAGGCTGTCGCGAGGTCCGGCAGATGCCTGGAACTTGAACCCACCCTGCCGTAAGGGTGAAAGCACTATAGCAGTGTTAAGGAACTGCTTCAATTGGCAGGGCAAACTGTTATCATCCCAAAATGAACCAAGGTCCCGTCCAGGGGCGAGCGCGTACTGCGGTGCGTCAGGTGGAGATCGGCGATGGCGAGAGCGGCCAGCGCATCGACAACTTCCTGGCGAAACATCTGAAAGGCGTCCCCAAAAGCCACATCTACCGCATCCTGCGCGAGGGCCAGGTCCGGGTCAACCGTGGCCGTATCAAGCCCGATTATAAACTACAGACCGGCGATACCGTCCGTATCCCGCCCGTCCGGACCCCCGAGGAAGGCGCGCCGATCCGCCTCCCCGATGCCGTGCTCAAACGCCTGCGCGAGGCCATCCTCTACGAGGACGATGCCCTGCTGATTCTGGACAAGCCGTCCGGACTGGCGGTGCATGCCGGCAGCAATCTGCCCTTTGGCGTCATCGAAGCGCTGCGGGCCCTGCGTCCGGATGCGCCGTTTCTGGAACTCGCGCACCGCCTGGACCGCGACACCTCGGGTTGCCTGATCCTGGCCAAACAACGTCCCGCCTTGCTGCATCTGCACGGCCTGCTCAAGAACGGTGCCATCGAGAAGCGTTATCTGCTGCTGGTGTCTGGCAAGTGGCAGGGCGGGGCGCGCGAGGTGCGCGCGGCGCTGGACAAGAATGCCGTGCGCGGCGGCGAACGCATGGTGCAGGTCAGCGACACGGGCCGTGTGGCCGTGACCCGATTCCGGCCGGTGGAACGTTACAAGGAAGCAACGCTGCTGGAAGCCCTGCTCGACACTGGCCGCACCCATCAGATCCGCGTCCATGCCGCCCATATCGGCCATCCGCTGGCCGGGGATGAAAAATACGGCGATGCCAATTTCAACCGGCGCATGGCCGGGGTTGGCCTGAAAAGATTGTTTCTGCATGCGCAGTCAGTGTCGTTTGCGATGCCGGGCGGGAAGGCGATCGATGTCAGTACGCCGTTGAGTGCGGATTTAAAGCAGGTATTGGATGGGTTAAGTTAAAGAAGCTCTGAATAATTCGTCTTAATGCATCTCTGAAAAAGAATGTCCCCTCTCCTGCGGGAGACGACTACATGGATGTAGGAGGTAGGGCAACGCAGGGAGCGGTTGCCGAGGGCCAGGGTGAGGGAAATCAATGCAGTGCATTTTTAGTATCGAGTGCTGAGTGTTGATTAGTGGTTTTGTATTACACAAGTTTTGGGGCTGAAGCAGATCTATGCGTGACAATTTCAAACTCCTGGTCTTCGATTGGGACGGAACTCTGATGGACTCCGAGGCGCAGATTGTCGCGGCCATGAATGCGGCGATCGCCGATCTTGGCCTGGAGCAATTACCGCACCGCACCATCAGCAACATCATTGGCCTCGGCCTGCACGAGGCGATCAATGCCCTGCTGCCGGGTCGTGATGGGCAATTTCACGATCAACTGACGGCGCGCTACCGGCATCACTTCCTGTTTTCACAGATTGCCCAGGCGCCGCTGTTCGATGGCGCAGAACAGACGTTACGCACGCTCCATGCGGCCGGGTATATGCTGGCCGTGGCGACCGGCAAGGGCCGTCAGGGTCTGAATCGGGTGCTGACCGACACCGGACTTGGCGAGCTGTTTCACGCCAGCCGCTGCGCCGATGAAACCAGTTCCAAGCCGCACCCGCAGATGCTGCTGGAAATCATGGAGCAGCTGGACGTGGCGGCAGGTGAGACACTGATGATCGGCGATACCGAATATGACTTGCAGATGGCGCGCAATGCCGGCGTCGGATCAATCGGCGTCTCCTATGGCGTGCATGACGATGCCCGGTTGTTGCAGCTTGAACCCTTGGCGCTATTGCATGACATCGCGGAACTGCCGCGCTGGCTGGAGATAAGTCAAGCAGGAGTCGATGCGTAGGGTGCGCAAGCGCACCCTACGCATGACAGATTATTATCGAAGGTTGGGGATGCCTGTTCAACAGACCCTTTATCACATAAGCACATGAATTGGAGATGCCGTCATGACGGAATTGGATTCGAATCAAACCGCGCCGGATGCGTCGAAAACAACCGCGACAGAGAAATGGGAGCGCGATCTGCTCAGTCGCCTGGTGCTGGCGACCTTGACCGAGCAGCGTCGGGCGCGGCGCTGGAGTGTGTTCTTTAAATCGCTGCTGTTCCTCTATCTGTTCTCGCTGCTGTTGTTCGCGCTGCCGCACAAGATCGGTGAGAGCGGCTTGTCAGTCGGACATCATACGGCGCTGGTTGAACTGGACGGCGTCATCGCGGCGGACAGCGACGCCAACGCTGACAACATCATCGAAGGCCTGCGAGACGCCTTCGAAGACAAGGGCACCAAGGGTGTGATCCTGCGCATCAACAGCCCGGGTGGAAGTCCGGTGCAGGCCGGGCAGATCAATGACGCCATCCGCAAGCTGCGCACGGAGCATCCCACTATCCCCTTGTATGCGGTGATCACCGATATCTGCGCCTCCGGCGGTTACTACGTGGCTGTCGCCGCCGACAAGATCTTCGCCGACAAGGCCAGTCTGGTCGGTTCGATCGGTGTACTGATGGACGGCTTCGGTTTTGTTGAGACCATGAAGAAGCTCGGTGTTGAGCGGCGGCTGTACACCGCGGGCGCGCACAAGGGTTATCTCGATCCGTTCTCGCCCAGCAAGGAGGAAGACGTGCAGCATCATCAGGGCATGCTGGCGGAAATACACCGGCAGTTCATCGACACGGTGAAGCAGGGCCGCGGCGCACGGCTGAAGAATGATCCGGATTTATTCAGCGGTCTGATCTGGACCGGTGAACAGGGCGTAACGCTGGGTCTGGTCGATGGATTAGGCAGCAGCGATTACGTGGCACGCGAGCTGATCCATGAGAAAGAGGTCGTGGATTTCACGCCGCATCGGGATTTCTTCCAGCGCTTCGCGCAGCGGATAGGCGCATCCGCGGCGAAAGGATTGCTGGGCACATTTGCCGGCATGCCCAACCTGCGCTGAGTGTAGTAACTCAGACTTGATCTGACTGGTTTGCCTGACCGGCAAGTTTCGATCCGTTGTGGTCAGTCGCAACGGGGCGCAATATTTCCAGAATATGGTCATTCACGAAT
>JBGPWJ010000116.1:0-7924 GCA_041492115.1 Gammaproteobacteria bacterium | reverse complement strand
GTGCGGCTCGACTAACCAAGACCACGAGTCGAATCACCACTGATACGCGCATGTGCTTCGTCAAGCATATGGTCTGGGTCGCTCGGAAAACGGACTCGGTCAAAACCAGCCGCTAGGTCCTCACCCGTGACAAGTATGGTATTGTGCGCTCGAAGTTCGTCAGCATGCGTAGCAATTTGGTCTCGCGGGAGCCTGCATACCAGTACGGCAGACACAAGCGCTGGATGTCCGCTAGCTACCAGCGACTTCGATAGCGCACCGCGTCGGTCCACAAGCTTCCCGAGCTTCGATGGAAAGTCCGCAATGCGCGTCGTGCATTCAACGATTGCCAGCCTACCTCCTGGAGTCGTGACGATTAAATCGGGTGAGTCGTTCTCTAGCTGGAGGGATGGGCTGAACCCTAGAAGAAAGAGCAGAGCAGCCACGCCCTGTTCAAACTTGGATGAATCAGGTGACTCGAGAACGGCCTGCCTGACCATTCTAAGATCTTTATCAAAGTGCTGAATTGCGAGGAGGCGGTTGTTACGCGCCTTGGCCGGATCGAGAAACCATTGCCTTCGAACCGTCGAGCCACCAATCATCAACATGGTAAGTACGTTGTCTGCATGTTGAAGATCGATTTGTACCTTGCCTTCCCTGCGTCCATTCCGAACGCGGCCCCAATTGATCTCGCTTGAGACCTGTTTTCGCCCATCGAGAAAATTCCCAGGTGTCGCACGTACAGCAAGTACAACTTGGGTCACGTCGAATCTTGGGTGAGCGTGTAATGTCAGGCGGAGCCGATCATTAGCTAGGGCGCATTTGTCGAAAATAAGATCAACAGGCGGACCCACGCGGATGTTTATGGATGGAGGGGTTGCACTCGTCCCCGGCGCAACGAGGCCAAGCCATGTAGCAGCGTCGTCGAGCCCGTCAAACGGCGGTTGTGATGCCCTCAAGGTGTTGTCGATTGTCGTAAGCAGGCTCGAAGAAGGCAGAGAGCTGAGGCCGCCGCTAACCTGAAGGTGTAGTGTCGAGAACCAGCGCTCACGGTGGCTCATCTCAGAGTAGAATCTGTACGGCTTCCCCGGCAGGGGCAATTCCTTTCCTGGCAGTTGAAGCACACCATCGGCTGCTCTATCCAATAATGCTAGCAACGACCTCTTTTTCTCACGGAAGCGTTGGATCTGACCAACAATCAAGTTGGTAGACTCGATTCGAAAGCCGATATCCCGTTCTGCCGGCAGAGGGTTCAAGGCAACCGACCCATCCCAAAGTCGAGCGCCATCACCATCTACTTCGGCAATGAATCGGATGTCTACTGAGTAGCCATCGCAGACCCACGCGTCTGCTGCGTCAAGAAATGCTTGCTTGAAAGTCTCGTTAGTCAACTTACACCACAAGTCAGGTAATGCATCATTTTGGAAATCAAATGGGACAGATTTATTTGAACTCACGCTTCTTCGGGCTGGACAGTGACTGTCATAGTTTTTTGCAAATTTCTGCGATGACATCTTCCGCAGGACACCAAAGGTGGCCATCAGCTTCGCAGGCATCAATACGCAGATCGAGTGCAGCCTGTTGCTCGGGATTGAGGGGTAAGGCGCTTTGATCCGAGGCAATACTGTCCCACAGATCTCCGACTAAACGAATGCGCTCATCCAAAGGCATCTTTCGAAAATTGGCGTCCATGATTTATAGAATACTCCCGCTTACTCCCTTGTCCAATAGCGCATCGCAGCAAATAGACAGCCTGCGGCCGTCAAAAATCACCTTCGACCCAGACAAAATACTGGGGCGGGTCTGAGACACGCCCCTACGGGTGTTGCGTCACAATTTATTTCCGCCCGCGCTTCGCCGCAATCCGCATCCGCAACGCATTGAGCTTGATGAACCCTTCAGCGTCTTTCTGATTGTACGCGCCCTTGTCGTCTTCGAAGGTGGCGATGTTGGCGTCGAACAGGCTGTCCTTGTCGGACTTGCGGCCGGCCATCATCACGTTGCCTTTGTAGAGCTTGACGCGCACGACGCCGTTCACGTGCGCCTGCGAGGCGTCGATCATCGCCTGCAGCATCATGCGTTCGGGGCTCCACCAGTAGCCGTTGTAGATCAGGCTGGCGTAACGCGGCATCAGTTCGTCTTTCAGATGCGCGACTTCGCGGTCCAGGGTCAGCGATTCGATGGCGCGGTGCGCCTTGAGCAGGATCGTGCCGCCCGGTGTTTCATAGCAGCCGCGCGACTTCATGCCGACGTAGCGGTTCTCAACCAGATCCAGGCGGCCGATGCCGTTGGCGCCGCCGAGTTGATTGAGTTTCGCCAGCACCGTGGCGGGCGACAGCTTCTTGCCGTCGAGTGCAACCACATCACCGTGCTTGAAGGTGAGTTCGACATAGGTCGGCTTGTTCGGCGCCTTTTCCGGCGACACGCTCCAGCGCCACATCGATTCCTCGGCCTCGGCCCAGGGATTTTCCAGGATGCCGCCTTCGTAGGAAATGTGCAGCAGGTTGGCGTCCATGGAGTACGGCGACTTCTTGCCCTTCTTGGCGAAGTCCACCGGGATCTTGCGGCGCGCGGCGTAGTCCATGAGTTTTTCGCGCGAGGTCAGATCCCACTCGCGCCACGGTGCGATGATCTTGATGTCGGGCTTGAGCGCATACGCGCCGAGTTCGAAGCGCACCTGATCGTTGCCCTTGCCGGTGGCGCCATGCGAGATGGCGTCGGCGCCGGTCTTGTTGGCGATCTCGACCAGACGCTTGGCGATCAGCGGACGTGCGATGGAGGTGCCAAGCAGGTATTCGCCTTCATAGACGGTGTTGGCGCGGAACATCGGAAACACGAAGTCGCGCACGAACTCTTCCTTGAGATCGTCGATGTAGATTTCCTTCACGCCCATCTTCTTGGCCTTGGCGCGCGCCGGCGCCAGCTCCTCGCCCTGACCGATGTCGGCGGTGAAGGTCACCACCTCGCAGTCGTAGACGTCGCGCAGCCATTGCAGGATCACCGAGGTGTCCAGACCGCCGGAATAGGCCAGTACGACTTTCTTTACGTTTGATTTCGCCATGATGCCGCCATCGAACCCTGTGATTATCGAAAGGCGTTATTATAGGGGAAAGCGCGCGGGATAGCGCTATCGGACAGGCCGGGTTGGACGGTGTCTGAGGCGATGGATGCGCACAGACTCCTTGATCCGCGGCCTTCTCCGCTTGGCTGTTGTTTGTTGTTTGCCACCGCCGCGATGTGGTTACGCGGCGGCGCTAACCCTCCATTACTCACTCCACCTTCTTCCAATGATCCACGAATATCATCTTCCCCTGCGCATCCTTCGCGGTCGCGGTCAGACCATCGGCCGTGAACTCCATCACCGGTGGTTCGCCGGCGACCGGGAATGTGATGGTGCCGTCTTTGACGATGACGGCGTTTTCGGCGCCCTTGTTGGCGGGCATTTTATAGCTCACGCCTTTGCCGCCCAGGTTATTGGTCATCCAGTAGATCGGGGTTTCCTGATAGACGGTCGGGGTGAGAGTGTATTTGGCGGTGTAGGCGATGGAGACATGTTTGCCGTCGGGGCCTGTCCAGCTGACATTGAAGTTGCGGTATTCCTTGGTGTAGGTGAGCAGGCCGGTGATGGCGGGCGGCTGCATCTTTTTGCCGTTAGGCAGGTCGCGACTATCGAGTTGGTATGTACCTTGGATGCTGGAACCGTCGGCGAACGACGGCGCGGGCAGGCAGGCGATGACGGTTAAAGCGAGCAACAGCATGCGGATTGTTTTCATGGTGTGATCTCCTTTCGTCTGTGGTGGGGGTGATTCTCCGGTGGGTTACGCCCTTTAGCGCTAACCCATCTTACATTAAAGTCGAAGGTGTATCCGTCCAAGCGATTTCTCGCACCACTGGCGCGAGTTTTACCGAGTCGGCGCAGCGCTCAACCCAGGCTACATCAAGTCTTGACCTTGGCGCTGCGGCGCAGGCGCGACAACAAACGTCGCGCGAGTTCGCCGAAAATTTCAGTCTGGGTGGGATGCGGGTGGATGGCGTGGGCGACTTGTTCCAGTGTGAGGCCGGCGCCAACCATCAGCACGGCTTCGCCGATCAGCGTGTCGGCGTGATCAGCCAGGAAGTGTACGCCGATGATCTTTTGCGTCGCTTTGTTGACGACGATTTTGATCATGCCCTGCGTCTCGCCGGTGATCATCGCCTTGGCGTCGATGCTCATCAAGGTCTTCACTTCGACGGCGTCGATGTTCTTGGCCTTGGCCTGCTCGACCGACAGGCCAACGAACGCGGCCTGCGGGCGCGTGAAGATCACGCCGGAGTCGAGGTCCTGGTTGTAGCGATAGTCTTCGCCGAGAATCGTTGCGGCGGCGACTCGGCCTTGGGTGCCGGCGGTGTGCGCGAGCATGTAGCCGCCGATGACGTCGCCGACGGCGAAGATGTGATCGACGCTGGTGCGGCAGCGGTTGTCGGCTTTGATGACGTGGCTGTCAACGGCGATGCCGGCGGCGTCGAGTTTCAGCGGCGCAAGTTCCGGGCGTTTACCGGTGGCCATCAGCACGTAATTGCAGGCGATGCTTTGCTTGACGCCGTTGGCATCGGCGTAGCTGAGTTTCATCGCGCCGGGTTTGCCGCTGATCTTCTCGACCTTGGCGGAGGTTTCAACGCTGAGGTTCGGCTCGGTGGAGAGAATCTCCGTCAGTGCCTTGGCAATTTCCGGCTCGACTTCGGCGAGGATGCGCGGCTGCGCTTCCAGCAAGGTGACCTTGGTGCCGAAGTCCTGGAAGATCTGCGCCATCTCCACGCCGATGGCGCCAGCGCCAACGATGACCATCGTCTTCGGCGGTTTGGTGAGAGACCAAACTGTATCTGAAGTAAGCACACCGCCCTTCTCCTGCGCGTCGCGCGCACCGGGAATCGGCGGCACGAACGGCGGCGCGCCGGCGGCGATCACGGCGCAGCCGAAGGTGAGGTGTTCGCCCTGTGAACCATTGCCGAGTGCGGCGCGCGCATGCGGATCGGTGCTGTTGCCGCTGGTGTCGACGAACAAACGGTGATCGGTCTCGAACCACGCAAAGCCCTGGATGACTTTGACCTTCACGCCCTTGTCGGTCTTCAGTGCCATATCGCCGCGCGTTTCCAATATTTTGCGGCGCGTGGATTCGAGCAGCTCCCAATTGAGTTTCGCGCGCGTCGTGCCTTCGACGCCGAGATGCACATCGTGCGCGCGGTCGCGAATGCGATCCGCCGCGGCGCGCCAAGCCTTGGACGGAATGCAACCGCGCCACAGGCATTCACCGCCGGGGAAGGGCGCGTCGTTGATCATGGCGACTTTGATGCCGTGTTCGGCGAGATCGCGCGCGCAGTCTTCGCCGCCGGGACCGCCGCCAATAACGACGACGTCATAGTCCCAACTGCCGGACGGAATCGCCGGACCGACCACGCCCATCCACTCTTCGGGATGTTCGAGGTACTGCTTGAGTGTGCCGAGATACAAGGCCACTTCGGCGCCGTTCACCACGCGATGATCGGCGGTGATGGTCAGCGGCATGCCTTGTTCATTCGCGGTAGCAATGGCGAGAATCGCCGCCGTGCCCGGTGTCGGGATGGCATCGAAATACGTCACGCCAAGCATGCCCATGTTCGAGACCACGAAGGTCGGGTTAGCGTATTCCTCGGGCTTGAGGCGGCGGGCACGGCCGCGCGTTACCAGGTCTTTCCAATCTTTGTCGAGGTCGGCGAGTTCACGCGATTCGCAATGACGCAGCACCGGCACCACGAGACCGCCGCCGTCGGCAGACACGGCCATGCCGATGTCAACATTGTCGCGTTCGACCAGTTTGTCGACCGGCTGATAGCACCAGTTCATGCTCGGGTGTTTCTTGATCGCCAGCGCGCAAGCCTTGGCAATGGCCACCGTCACCGATACACCGCGCTTCTTCGCGGCCTTGATGATGGATTCAGGACGCGCGTTGATGGTGACGCGAAAGGTCGGCAGCGTGAGCGCGGCAGTCATCGAGTGACTGACCGCGCGTTCCATCGCTGTCATGGCGCGGCCATGACCGGGCACCTGCACTTCGGGGAGTGCGTACGCGGGCATGGGCTGCGCGACTTCGCTGGGACGTGCCAGCGGTTGTGCATGACGGACGTCGTCGGCAGTGATGACACCATCGGGGCCGGTGCCGCGCACTGTATTGAGGTTTACATGCAACTCGGCAGCGAGCTTGCGCGCCTGCGGCGTGGCAGCCTTGTTGTCGGGGCGATCGAGCGGCGGCGCGCCAGTATCGGTATGCACCGGTGGCGCCTTGTGACCGGGTGCGGGATGCGTGGGCGGATGGCGTGTCGCATCGACTGGCGGTGCGTGCAATGTGGCCTGCTCTGCCTTGGGCGCCGCGGCGACCGCTTCACCTTGCTGCACTTCGGCGGCCGTCGCGACCAGATAACCGATGGCTCCACCGACGGCGACAACAGCGTCGATGGGTGAGAGTGGCCCGGACAGGAAACCGTCGCGGAACACCTCGACGTCCATGATCGCCTTGTCGGTTTCCACCGTGGCAACGATATCGCCACGCGAAATCTTATCGCCGATGTTCTTTTCCCAACTGACGATAACGCCTTCCGTCATGGTATCGGAGAGCTGGGGCATTTTGATTGCGTAGGGTTCAGCCATTTTCGGATTCCAGATTAATTGTCGCGGATGAACGCAAGCTAGAGCAGCCCCCTCTCCCCCGCTTGCGCGGGGGAGAGGGTTGGGGAGAGGGGGAAATCCTGCACTGAATTGGATTCCCTCACCCTGGCCCTCTCCCGGAGGGAGAGGGGACTTTCTTTTTCAGTGACGATTTATTCTGAAGGTCACTGGATGCCCTTAGCATTTATTTACCGAACATCTTCAGCACTGCCGCCACCACGTCCTTGGCATTCGGCACGGCGGCTTTTTCCAGGGTGTGGTTATACGGGATCGGGATGTTGTGCGCGGACACGCGCACCGGCGGCGCATCGAGTTCGAAGAAGCATTCTTCGTTGATGATGGCCATCACCTCGGCACCGACGCCGACCGGCGCTTCGGCTTCTTCCACGATCACGGCGCGGTGCGTGTGCGAAACGGAAGCGCTGATGCCGGCGCGGTCGAGCGGGCTGAGCGCATACAGGTCGATGACCTCGGCCTCGATGCCGTGCTGCTGCGCGAGAATCTCGGCGGCCGCCAGACACCAGTGCACCGAGATGTTGTAACCGAACAGCGTCACGTCACGACCGGGGCGCGCGATTTCGGAACCTTCCAGCGGCAGAAAGTATTCCTTGTCGGGTACGTCGCCTTTCATGTTGTACATGAGTTCGTGTTCGTTGATGAACACCGGGTCGTTGCAGCGCACGGCGGATTTCAACAGGCCGTAGGCCTGCCGCGCGTTGGACGGCGTCACCACCCGCAGACCGGCGATGCCCATGAAGACCTTCTCCATCCGACCCGAGTGCTGCGCGCCCAGCATGTGCGCGCTACCGCCGGGTGAGCGGATCACCACCGGCGCGGTGAGCTGACCGCCGGACATGTAACGCACCTTGGCGGCACTGTTGGCGATCTGATCGAGCGCCAGCCAGGCGAAGTTCACCGACATGATCTCGATGATCGGCCGCACGCCGAGGAATGACGCGCCTATGCCCAAGCCCGTGAAACCGTTCTCGGAGATCGGCGTGTCCATGACACGCTCCGGGCCGTACTTGTCGTACAGACCCTGCGTTGCTTTATAGGTGCCGCCGGCGACGCCGATATCCTCGCCCATCATGATCACCATCGGATCGTGCGCGAGTTCTTCATCGGTGGCGCGACGGATCGCCTGCCAGAACATCATCTCGGCCATCAGTGCGCGCTCCCGTGGACGTAGGGATCATTCTCGGCGAACAGGTATTTCTCCAACTCTTCGAGTTTCGGTTCCGGTGATTCTTCCGAGAACTTTATGAT